>JAGOBQ010000106.1 GCA_017999215.1 Thermoanaerobaculia bacterium | reverse complement strand
GCGCCGCGGTGGCCGGCGCTCTCGGCGGCCACGTCGAGATCGGCGCCGGCGCGACCGGCCGCTCCGACGTCGGCAACGCCCTCGTCGTCACCGCCTGGGAGTAAGACGAGAGGAGGGGTTTCACGCAAACCCCGGGCGGTTCGGGTCCCCGCACAACGAGGGGCGACACGGACGAAACGAAGGGCCGCGCGATCGCGCGGCCCTTCGGGTCTCGGAACCGCGTCGCCGGTGAGCGGGTCCTCGGCCAGGGGCCGGAGGCATGACGGCTATGATTCCGTCGATGTCGAGAGCCGCGCATCGCAGGGCCACCTGGGAGGACATCGCCTCCCTGCCGGAGGGCGACCGGACGGAGGTCGTCGACGGCGAGCTCTGGACGGCACCGAGCCCGCTTCCACGGCACGGGCACATCGAAGGCGCCCTGTCGTATTCCGTCGGAGGGCCCTTCCAGTACGACGCTCGAGGCCCGGGCGGCTGGTGGATCGTTCCCGAGGTCGACGTCGAGCTGACGCCGCACGACGTCGTCCGCCCCGACCTCTCCGGATGGCGCCGCGAGCGGATGCCGCGCTTCCCGTCGGAGAGGCCGGTGCGGACCGTCCCCGACTGGGTCTGCGAGATCGTGTCCCCCTCCTCGGCGCGGATGGACCGGCTCGTGAAGCCTTCTCTCTACCTCCGCACCGGCGTGCCGCACCTCTGGCTCGTCGACCCCGACGCGCGGATCCTCGAGGCGTTCGAGGCGAAGGACGGCGCGTGGCTCCGGCTCGGCGGATGGAGCGACGGCGACGTCACGCGCATCGCCCCCTTCGACGCGATCGAGCTCGACGTCGGCCGTCTCTTCCCGCCGGAGGAGCCGGCGGGCGGCTGAGGCCGGGCGGCCGGCCGCGTTTCGTGAGCGGTTCCGGAGGGGCCGCGGAACTCCCGCGGGATACACCTAGGTCACGACGATGCTGAAGGAGTACCTCGGAACCGCGCTCCGCAAGGCCCGATACGAGATTCGGGACGATGAACCCGGCTTCTACGGCGAGATCCCGGAGTGTCGGGGCGTCTGGGCCACGGCGGCGACGCTGGAGGAGTGTCGCCTTCAGCTCGAGGACGTCCTGGAGGAGTGGGTTCTCTTTCGAGTCTCCCGCAACCTCTCCCTGCCGGTGCTCGACGGCGTCGAGCTGAGGATCCGGGAAGTCGCCTGATGCCCGTGGTCGGGCCCGTCAAGCGCCGGGACCTGATCCGGGGCTTGTCGCGGCTCGGCTTCGAGGGCCCGTTCTCGGGGGGCGGCATCAGTTTCTCGTCCGCGGAGACGTCACGGTGCGCATCCCGAATCCTCACGAGGGCGACATCTCGCAAGTTCCGCGGTCGCGGATGGCAACCAAAGACCTTATCGAGCCGGCGTCCTCAGCCCCTCGCCTGCGCCTCCAGCATCTTCTTCCGCGTGTAGGCGATCAGGCCGCCGGCGTCGATGATCGCCTGCCGGGCCGGCGGAAGCGGGACGACGTCCCACGACTTTCTTGTCGTCCGGTTCACGACCTTCTTCCCCTCGACGACGACCTCGTCGCCGACGGAGGCCTCGACGCCGGGCGCGGTCACGATGTTCAGGCCGAGGTTGATCGAGTTCTGCAGGAAGATCCGCGCGACGTCGCTCGCGACGATCGTCAGCTCCCACCCCTTGAGGCAGGAAACGGCCTGCTCGCGCGAGGAGCCGCAGCCGAAGTTCTTCCCGCCGACGAGGACGGAGCCGGGCGGGACCTCCTTCGCGTTCAGCTTCGCGTTGAGCGCCGGGTCGTTTGCGAACGCGTACTGCGGCGTCTCGGTCGGGAGGACGGTGGCCATGTAGCGGCCCGGGTAGATGACGTCGGTGGAGACGTCGTCCCCGACGACGAATGCGACCTTGCCCATGTCAGACCTCTCCCTTGCGCGGGTCGGCGAGGACGCCGGCCACGGCCGAGGCGGCCGCGACGGCGGGCGAGCAGAGGTACACCTCCGACTTCGGGTTCCCCATCCGCCCCTTGAAGTTCCGGTTCGTGGTCGAGACGGCGACCTCGTTGTCGCCGAGGGCCCCCTCGTGGACGCCGAGGCACGGGCCGCAGCCGGCGTTCATGACGACGGCGCCCGCCCTCATGAAGTCGGAGACGTAGCCGCGGTCGAGCGCCTCCTGGAAGACGCGCCCCGAGGCGGGGAAGACGAGCATCCGGGTCCCCTTCGCGACCTTCTTCCCGCGGATGACGTTCGCGGCGGCCTCGAGGTCGTCGATCCTCCCGTTCGTGCAGGAGCCGATGACGACCTGGTGGACCTTCACTCCCGCGACCGCGGAGATCGGCTTCACGTTGTCGACGGTGTGCGGGCAGGCGATCTGCGGCTCGAGGGCCGAGACGTCGACCGTGACGACCCGCTCGTAGACGGCGTCGGGATCGGGGACGACGAGCTCGATCGGGTCGGTCACGCCCGCCTCCTCGCGGAGGTAGCGGATCGTCTCCTCGTCGGCCGGGACGATGCCCGACGTGGCGCCCGCCTCGACGGACATGTTGCAGACGGCGAGACGGCCGGACGTGGACATCTTCCGCATCGTCTCGCCGTGGTACTCGAGGACCCGGAAGTTCGCGCCCTGGGCGGTCAGCTTGCCGACGAGGTGGAGGATCAGGTCCTTCGGGCCGACGTGGGGCGGGAACTCGCCCGTCACCTCGACCTTGATCGTCGGCGGCACCTCGACGTTCAGCGCGACGCCGAGCGTCCAGACGGAGGCCATCTCCGTGGCGCCGATGCCGAACGAGAACGCGCCGAGCGCGCCGTGGCTCGTCGTGTGTGAGTCGGTCCCGACGACGACCTGCCCGGGCCGCACGTAGCCGTACTCGGGGAGGATCTGGTGGCAGATGCCGCCAACGTCGCCGCGCACGTCGTGGAAGCGGGCGATGCCGTGGGCGTCGACGAACTCGCGGATCTTCTTCTGGTTCGACGCGGTCTTCGGCGACTCGGCCGGGACGCGGTGGTCGAAGATGATCGCGATCTTCGAGACGTCCCAGGGGTGCGGCGTCACGCCCGTCCCCTCGTAGATCTCGAGGAACTGGTTGATGACGAGCGCGGCGTTCTCGTGGCTCATCGCCACGTCGACGCGCGGCTCGACGACGTCCCCGGCGCTCACCTCGGGGAGGCCCGCGGCGCGTGCCAGGATCTTCTCGACGACGGTGTTGCCCATGGGCTTCTCCTTAGACGACGCCCTCGGACTTCAGGTGCGCGACGTCGTCCGTCGCGTAGCCGATCCGGCCGAGGATCTCTGCGGTGTGCGCGCCGAGGCGCGGGGGCGGGGCGTCGATCACCCCGGGGGTCTTTTCGAGCTTGGCGGTCAGGTTGAAGAGGGGGAGGGTCCCGACGCCCGGCGTCTCGACGTTCTCCAGGGTCTTGCGGTGGACGACCTGCGGCTGCTTCAGCGCCGCCTCGAGCGTCAGGATGTCGCCGGACGGCACGTCCTTCGCGTTCAGGAGGTCGACCCACTCGGACGTGGGGCGCTCGGCGAGCTTCGCCTCGAGGAGCGGCGTCAGCGCGTGGCGGTTCTTCTTCCGCGTGTCGCGCTCCTGGAACCTCGGGTCGGCCTTCAGCTCCGGGACGCCGAGGACGTCGCAGACCGACTCCCACTGCTCCTGCTTGTTCGCGGCGATGTTGATGAACCCGTCCTTCGTCCGGAACATGCCCGAAGGGGCAGCCGTGAAGTTGTCGTTCCCGATCGCGACGGGCGGCTGGCCGCCGATGAGGAGGTTCGCGGCGACCCACCCCATGAGCGGCATGATCGAGTCGAGGAGCGCGACGTCGATCGCCTGCCCCTCGCCCGTCCGCTCGCGGTGGTAGAGCGCGGCGAGGATCGCGAAGGCGGCGTTCATCCCGCCCACCGTGTCGCAGACGGGGAAGCCGGCCCGGAGCGGGTGGAGCCGTTCGTCGCCGTTGACGTCCATCTCGCCCGAGAGCCCCTGGATGATCTGGTCGTAGGCGGGCTTGTCGGCGTCGGGGCCGTCCTGGCCGAAGCCGGAGATCGCGCAGTAGACGAGGCGCGGGTTGATCTCGCGGAGCGTCTCCCAGCCGACGCCGAGCCGCTTCATGACGCCGGGCCGGAAGTTCTCGACGACGACGTCTGCCTTCGCGGCGAGGCGCTTGAAGATCTCCTTCGCCTCGGGCTTCTTCAGGTTCAGCGTGAGCGACTTCTTGTTCGCGTTCTGCGCGAGGAAGCTCGTCCCCATCAGCTCCTTGTTGAGCTTCGGGACGTTGCCGAGCTTGCGGGCGAGGTCGCCGTCGGTCGGGTTCTCGACCTTGATCACCTCGGCGCCGAGAAGGGCGAGGTGGAGCGTCGCGAACGGGCCGGAGAGGACGTTCGTCAGGTCGAGGACGACGACGCCCTCGAGGGCCTTCTTCGTCATGCCGGGGCCTCCTGCTTCTTCAGCTGGGGTGCCGGCCCGGTCCGGTGGACGCGGCCGGGCATCTCGCGGCCGAAGAACGACTCGACGTCGTTCGCGACGGCGATGAGGCCGGCGAGGTCGACGTCGGTCCGCTTCCCGTCGCGCTGGAGGGTGTGGACGAGGTCCTCCGTCGCGACGTTCCCGGCGGCGACCTTCGTGAAGGGGCAGCCGCCGAGGCCCGCGAAGGAGGACTCGAGCGAGACGGCGCCGGCCCGGAGCGCGGCGTAGACGTTCGCCATGCCGGCGCCGTAGGTGTCGTGGAGGTGGCAGGCCGCCTCGATTCCCGGGTGGAGCGCGAGGAGCTTGCCGTAGAGGCGCTCGACCTGCTCGGGGTAGGCGTGCCCGGCCGTGTCGGCGAGGGCGATCGTCAGGAGGCCGGCGTCGACGTAGGCGCGGGCGATGTCGATCACCCGGCTCTTGGGCACGTGCCCCTCGAAGCCACAGCCGAACGCCGACTGGACGGAGACCTGCACCTTGCGGCCCGCCTCGACGGCCCTCTTCGCGGTCGCGACGATCCGCTCCGTCGCCTCGGCCGTCCCCATGCCGGTGTTCTTCCGGCTGTGGGTCTCGGACGCCGAGACGCCGAGGCAGACCATCTCGACTCCGCAGGCGAGCGCCCGGTCGAGCCCCTTCTCGTTCAGGACGAGGCCCGAGTAGACGGCGTGCCCCTTCCGCTCCGCCCCCGGCGCGGTGAGCGTCCGGAAGAGGGCGTCGGTGTCGGCCATCTGCGGGACCTTCTCCGGGTGGACGAACGAGCCGACCTGGACGACGTCGAGGCCCGCCTCGCAGAGCGCGGCGATCCAGCGGAGCTTCGTCTCCGTCGGGACGACGACCTTCTCGACCTGGAGGCCGTCGCGGGGCCCCACTTCGTGGAGGACGACGCGACGAGCGCTCACCGGAGCGCCCCCGGCGCGCGCGGCGCCGCGCCGCGCGCGTGAAGATCCTCGGTCACGTCAGAGCGCCCGGGCGACCGCCTCGCCCATCTCGAGCGTCGTCGCCGAGCCGCCCATGTCGTACGTGCGCACCTTGCCGTCCGCGATGACCTTCGCGACGGCCGCCTCGAGCCTCGCCCCCTTCTCGGTCTCGCCGAGGAAGTCGAGCATCATCTTGGCGGCGAGGATCGTCGCGATCGGGTTGACCTTGTTCATTCCCGCGTACTTCGGCGCGGAGCCGTGGCTCGGCTCGAAGACGGCGAGCTTCTTCCCGATGTTTCCCGAGCAGCCGAAGCCGAGGCCGCCGACCATCTGGGCCGCGAGGTCCGAGATGATGTCGCCGTAGAGGTTCGGGGCGACGAGGACGTCGTAGCTCATCGGGTTCTTCAGGAGCCACATGCAGATGGCGTCGATGTTCGCGTCGTCGACCGCGATCTCGGGGAACTCGGCGGCGACCTTCTTCGCCTCCTCGAGGAAGAGGCCGTCGGTGGCGCGGACGACGTTCGCCTTGTGGACGATCGTGACCTTCTTGCGCCCGAACTTCCGCGCGTACTCGAACGCGGCCCGGACGATCCGCTCCGAGCCCTTTCGCGTGTTCACCTTGCACGAGACCGCGTACTGGTCCCCCGGCAGGTCGGCGAAGTGGGCGAACGGCTTGCTGAGCGACTCGAGCGTCGTCGAGAGGGCGTCCGGCACCGGCGAGAACTCGACGCCGGCGTAGAGGTCCTCCGTGTTCTCGCGGAAGATCGTCAGGTCGATCGCGTCCTTGAAGTTGAGCGGGTTGCCCGGGTAGGCCTTGCAGGGACGGAGGCAGACGTAGAGGTCGAACAGCTGCCGCATCCGGACGATCGGCGAGCGGTACGTGAGCCCCTTCCCCTGAAGCTCCGGGACGAGCTCCTGCTCGGCGGCCTTCACCGGCTTGCTCGTGATGGCCCCGAACATCGCCGCGTCGGAAGCGGCGAGGAGGTCGATCGTCCGCTGCGGGAACGACTCTCCCTCCGTTCGCCAGAACTCCCAGCCGATGTCGCCGTGCGTATAGGCGGCGTCCAGCTTCAGGGCGTCGAGGGTGATGCGGGCGGCCTCCATGACCTCGTTGCCGACACCGTCGCCGGGCAGCCATGCGATCTTGTACGCGCTCATCGGATTACGCTCCCGCGCGCGCGCCCTCGAAGGGGTGCTCGCGCAGCGAAGAGTCTAGCGCCGCGGAAGGCGCTTCCGGGCCCGCCGAGGCCGGCTCAGGAACGCCCGAGCTCGCCCGGGTCGAGGGAGAGCCGGGCGTTCTCCTCGCCTTCGGCCAGGCCGAGGGCGGCCAGCAGCGCCGCACACTCGCTCCGGATCGACGGGATGAGGGCCGCCGCCTCGGCGAGCGTCGCCGGGGCCATCGCGAGCACTTCCGTCCGCGCCGCGAGCGCCTCGACCCGGGCGCCCCCGAGCGTCGCGGCGCTCGACTTGAGCGTGTGGGCCGCCCTGCGGAGGGCCTCCGCGTCCGCCGCGGCGGCGCCTCTCTCCATCTCCTCGATCCGGACCGGCGTGTCTCGGCGGAAGATCTCGAGAAGCGAGGTGAGGAAGCCCGTCTCTCCCGGCCGCTCCAGCTCCCGCAGCTTCGCGAGGGGGCCCGAAAGGAGGACCGGGCGGCCGGCGGTGAGCGCGGAGGCCGGCCCGGTCGCCGAGACGGAGCGGGGGGCGCGCCGGAGGGCCGCCGCGAGGTCCTCGCCCCGGACCGGCTTGGCGAGGTAGTCGTTCATCCCGGCCGCCAGGCAGCGCTCCGCGTCGCCCGTCATCGCGCTCGCCGTGAGGGCGATGATCCAGGGGCCGTCTTCCGCGGGGGCGAAGCTTCGGATGCGGCGCGCGGCCTCGAGGCCGTCCATCTCGGGCATCTGGACGTCCATGAGGACGACGTCGTAGACGTTCCTCCGGACCGCTTCCAGGGCCTCGATGCCGGTGTGGGCGACGTCGGCGCGATAGCCCATCCGGGCGAGGTAGGAGAGGGCCACCTTCTGGTTGACGGCGTTGTCCTCGGCGAGGAGGACGCGGAGCGGGTGGCTCGTTCCGAGCTCCTTCGGCAGGGCGGGCGAGGAGCGCCTGCGGCGCCGCGAGACGCTGTCGTCGCGGAGTCCCGCGAGGACCGACGCGAGAGCCCGGGGCCGAATGGGCCGGGCCACGACGGCCGAGAACGGCGCGCGCGCCCCGCCGGCCCGCCGGCCGCGGGAGGTGACGAGGACGAGGGGCAAGGCGTCGGCGTCCCGGAACCGGCGGAGCGACTCGGCGAACCTCCTGCCGTCCACCTCGGCCATCTCCTCGTCGATGAGACCGAGGTCGAACGGCTCCCCGGAGCCGACCCACCCGAGCGCCTCGCGCGGCGAGGAGGTGGCCCGGGGGTGCATCCCCCAGCCCGCGAGCGTCTCGTAGAGCGTGTCGCGGGAGGCCGGACCGTCGTCCACGACGAGGACCTTCTGCCCCGCGAGCCGGTCGAGCCCGGGGACGGCCGCTTCGCGAAGGGGGGGGCCGTCCGGGACGACGAGCGAGACGCGGAAGGTCGATCCCCGGCCGGAGCTCTCCGCCTCGATGCCCCCTCCCATCTTCTCGGCGAGCCGCTTGCAGATGGCGAGGCCGAGGCCCGTCCCTCCGAACTGCCGCGTCGTCGAGGGGTCGACCTGGCTGAAGCTCCGGAAGAGCCGGTCGAGGCGTTCCTTCGGGATCCCGATCCCCGTGTCGCGGACGACGATCTCCACGCGGTGGGAGCCCTCGGCCGCCGGCCGGGCCGAGGCGCGGAGCAGGACCTCGCCCGAGGAGGTGAACTTCACCGCGTTCGACAGAAGGTTCAGGAGGACCTGCCGGACCCTCGTCACGTCGCCGAGGAGGCTCGCCGGGACGGACGGGTCGACCCGGTAGGCCAGGTCGAGGCCCTTCGCCGCGGCGGAGGGGGCGACGAGGTCGAAGGAGTCCTCCACGGCCTCCCGGAACGAGAACGGCCGGGCCTCGAGCTCGAGGCGGTCCGACTCCATCTTGGAGAAGTCGAGGACGTCGTTCAGGAGGGCGAGGAGCGTGTCGCCGCTCGTCCGGATCGTCTCGACGTAGTCGCGCTGCTCGGGCGTCAGCGCCGTGTCGAGGAGGAGCGTCGCCATTCCGATGACGGCGTTCATCGGCGTCCGGATCTCGTGGCTGATGTTCGCGAGGAACTCGGACTTGGCGCGGCTCGCGGTCTCGGCGGCGTCGCGCGCGGCGGTCAGCTCGGCCTCGACGCGCTTCTGCTCCCCGATGTCCCGGGAGACGGACACGAACCCGACGGCCCGCCCGTCGTGGCGGAGGACCGAGGTCCGGAGCGCGACCCAGAACTCCTCGCCCGCCTTCGTGACGTTCCGGACGTCGCCCCGGAAGCCCCCCGCCCGCGTCTCCTCTGCGATCCGGGCCGTCAGCGCGTCCCGGCCGGCGGAGGGGAGGAAAACCGTCCACGGTCGTCCGAGGAGCTCTTCCCGGGTCCAGCCGGAGCGCTCGACGGCCGCGTCGTTCACGTGCGTCAGCCGCCCCTCGAGGTCGACGACGAGGATGTAGTCGTCGATCGCTCGCGCGACCTGCTCGAAGAGCGTCAGGTCGCCTCCGGGGGGCTCCTCTCCCCGGCCCGCCGGGCTCACCAGGCGAGCTCGAAGATGCAGGCGGCGGCGCCTGCCGTGGCGCACTCGGTCTCGCGGACGACGATCGGTCCGGGCGCCTGGAGGAGCCGGAGCGCCTCCTCGTAGTAGCCCTTCCCCGAGACGCAGTAGACGCGCGAGTACGTCGAGGGGCTCTCGATCCGGATCCGGCCCGAACGCTCCCCGGTCCTCTCGTAGACCGACTTCCCGAACGACTGGAACTGGTGGTGCAGGACCGTCATCCGCTCGAAGAAGCGATGCGGCTCGCTGCTGATGAAGCTCTTGTAGACGCCCGTCAGGTTGAGCGCGGCCGAGTGCCTTCCGAGGGCGAGCCATGTCGTCTCGGGGGCCTCTCCGGCGGCGTCCGCGATCGCGCGGTCGAGCTCGATGAGCGACGAGACCGGGATCCAGTCGGTCGGGAGGACGGGGCGCGAGAGGAGGGCGAGGACCGGCTCGGAGAGGCGCTGCCGGACGGGTTCGTAGCCCGCCCCGAAGCGGCTCGTGGCCCAGCTCAGGTGGGCTCTCAGCATCGTCCCCTTCACCATGGCGCGAGGGTCGATCCGGTCGGACGGGTCGGCTTTCATCGAGCGTGAAGGTTATCGCGATCGGGCCGGGCCGGGGCCGCCCGCGTCAGGCCCCGCGCGCGGCGTCCGCGCGGAGGGGGTACTTCGTCGCCACGTAGTCGTCGACGAGCGCCTGGAAAGCGGCGGCGAGCTCCTCGTACGACCCCTTGAGCGTCGCGAACTTCTGGCCGTCGACGTAGACGGGGCAGCTCGGCGCCTCGCCGGTCCCGGGAAGGCTGATCCCGATGTTCGCCGCCTTCGACTCGCCGGGGCCGTTCACGATGCACCCCATGACGGCGAGCGTCATCGTCTCGACCCCTTCCCTCTCGGCCTTCCAGAGCGGCATCTTCTCGCGCACGTACCCTTCGATCCGCTCGGCCAGCTCCTGGAACGTCGTGGAGGTCGTCCGGCCGCAGCCGGGGCAGGCGGTGACGCTCGGGGCGAAGGAACGCAGCCCGAGCGACTGGAGGAGCTCGCAGGCGGCGTAGACCTCCTCGCGCCGGTCGCCCCCGGGGCGCGGCGTGAGCGAGACGCGGATCGTCTCGCCGATCCCCTCGGCGAGGAGGACTCCCATCGCGGCCGACGACCAGACGAGCCCCTTCGTCCCCATCCCCGCCTCCGTCAGGCCGAGGTGGAGCGGCTGGTCGGTCCTCACGGCGAGGTCGCGGTAGAGCGAGATCAGCTCCGGCGGGCGGGAGGCCTTGCCGGAGACGACGATCTGCCCCTTCGCGAGGCCGGTCTCGAGCGCGAGCTCCGTCGACTGG
>JAGOBQ010000619.1 GCA_017999215.1 Thermoanaerobaculia bacterium | reverse complement strand
TCGCTCCCGAGGAGGCGCGTCGTGGCGAGCCCCGTCGGGACGTCGAGCCCCTTGACGACCGCGTCGACTCCGGCCGGGACTCTCGGCCCGAGGAGGAGCCCCGGCGCGAAGGCGGTCTTCGCGACGGCCGCGACGCCCGGGAGGCCCGCGAGCGTCTTCCGCACCTCCGCGTCGTCCGCCTCGACGCCCGGCAGGACGAGGACCTCGGCGTTCGTGCCGGCGAGCTTCTCGAAGAGCTCGCTCCGGTAGCCCGACATGAGCCCCATCGCGACGACGAGGGCCGCTGTGCCGAGAGCGACGCCCGCGAGCGCGAGCGACGAGACCGTCCCGAGGAGGCTGCCGCGCCGCCCCGAGAGGAACCGCCGGGCGAGGAAGAGGGAGACGTTCAACGGGCCGCGAGGAGCCGCGCGAGCTCGTCGAAGAGCGCGCCGGAATCGTGGGGCCCCGGGGCCGACTCGGGGTGGTACTGGACGGCGAAGACGGGGCGGCCCGCGAGGCGGAATCCCTCGCACGTGCCGTCGTTCAGGTTCACGTGCGTCTGCTCGAGCCCCGGCGGAAGCGACGACGGGTCGACCGCGAATCCGTGGTTCTGCGAGGTGATCGAGATCGCTCCCGTCGTCAGGTCCTTCACCGGATGGTTCACGCCGCGGTGGCCGAACTTCAGCTTGAAGGTCCGCGCGCCGAGCGCCAGGCCGAGGAGCTGGTGGCCGAGGCAGATCCCGAAGAGCGGCTTGCCGGTGCCGACGAGCTCGCGGATCGTCGCGACGCACGACGGGAGGGCCGCGGGGTCGCCCGGCCCGTTCGAGAGGAAGAAGCCGTCGAAGCCGACGAGGTCGGAGGCCGGCGTCGTCGCCGGGAAGACGGTGACGTCGAGGCCCCTCGCCGCGAGGTGCCGCAGGATGTTCCTCTTGACGCCGTAGTCGATCGCGGCGACCCGCGGCCGCCCCGCCGCGTGGGCTCCGAACGCGTACGGCGACCGGGTCCCGACCTCGAGCGCGAGCGCGGCGCCGGTCATCGGCGGCTGATCACGAACGGCGGCGAGGAGCGCCGCGCGCGCCTCCGCGCCTTCGTGCTCCGTGGAGACGGCGCCGCGCATCGCTCCGAGGGAGCGCAGGTGCCGGACGACGGCGCGCGTGTCGAGTCCCTCTATGCCGGCCGTGCCGGACTCGCGGAGCGCCTCGCCGAGGCTCTTCTTCCCGCGCGCGTTCGAGAAGCGCTCCGGGACGTGCCGCGCCGCGAAGGCGGCGACCTGGACCCGGTCCGACTCGGCGTCGTCGCCGGTGATGCCGTAGTTGCCGACGTGCGAGGCCGTCATGACGACGATCTGGCCCCTGTAGGAAGGGTCGGTCAGCGTCTCCTCGTAGCCGGACATCGCCGTGTTGAAGACGACCTCGCCGAAGGCCGTCCCTTCCGCCCCGAAGCCCTCGCCCTCGAAGGCGCGCCCGTCCTCGAGGAGGAGGACGGCGGGGCGGCCTCTCACAGCGTCCGCCCCACCGCGGCCGCGATCGGCGCGAGCCGCTCCATCAGGTCGGAGAACATTGGCGGCGTCAGGGCCTGGGGCCCGTCCGAAAGCGCGGTCTCGGGCTGGTGGTGGACCTCGACCGCGACTCCGTCGGCGCCGGCGGCGATCGAGGCGAGCGACATCGGCTTGACCTTGTCGCGACGTCCCGTGCCGTGGGAGGGGTCGACGACGATCGGCAGGTGGGAGAGGCGCTCGACCGCCGGGACGACCGAGAGGTCGAGCGTGTTCCGCGTGTAGTCGCTGAACGTGCGCACGCCCCGCTCGCAGAGGACGACGTTCGGGTTCCCCTCGGCGAGGACGTACTCGGCGGCGAGGAGGAACTCCTCGAGCGTCGCCGACATCCCGCGCTTGAGGAGGACCGGCTTGCCGATCCGTCCCGCGGCCTTCAGGAGCTCGAAGTTCTGCATGTTCCTCGCGCCGATCTGGAGGCAATCGGCGTACTTCGCCACGACGTCGATCGAGGAGGTGTCGAGCGCCTCGGTGACGACCGGAAGCCCCGTCTCGTCCCGCGCGGCCGCCAGGATCTTCAGCCCCTCCTCCCCGAGGCCCTGGAAGGAGTAGGGGGAGGTCCGGGGCTTGTACGCCCCTCCGCGGAGGAGATGCGCGCCGCGCGCCTTGACCTCCTTCGCGATTGTGACGGTCTGCTCGAGCGTCTCGACGGCGCAGGGGCCCGCGATGATCGCGAGGCGCGTCCCGCCCACGGGGACGCCGCCGATAGAGACGACCGTGTCCTCGGGGTGGAACTCCCGCGACACGAGCTTGTAGGGGTGCGAGACCTTGATGACCTCGAGGACTCCGGGGAGGTTCTCGAACGCGGTCGGCTCGACCGTACCCCGGTTCCCGGTGATCCCGACCGCGGTCCTCTGCTCCCCGGGGATCGGGTGGGCCTTCAGGCCCATCCGCTCGGCGGCCTCGACCACCCGGCCCACGTCGGCCGCGGTGGCGCTCCTGTCCATGACGATCAGCACGGCGTCTCGCCCTCCGGAACCGCTGTTTATACTTCATCGTGGCGTGCCGGGTCCTCCCGGCCGCCGAGGAGGCAACGATGGCGATCCGGCGCACGCTCTCTCTCGCGGGTCTCGCTCTTGCGGGCGCGTTCCTCCTGGCGCTCGAGGCGCCCGCCTACCTGATCATCCTGAAGGACGGGACGCGGATCGAGGCGGCCGCCAAGCCGGTTGCTTCGGGGCGGAACTACCTCTTTCACGACAAGCTCGGGGCCCAGAAGATGATCGCGATTACCGAGGTCGACCCCGCGAAGACAGAGGCGGCCAACAAGGAGAATTACCGCGACGCCTACATCCTGGGCGATCCCGAGCCGATGAAGAAGGAATCGGACACGAGCGCGAAGGCGCCGTCCCTC
>JAGOBQ010000618.1 GCA_017999215.1 Thermoanaerobaculia bacterium | reverse complement strand
GAGCTCGACCGAAGAGGTCGCCTACATCGTCTACGACGGCGCGATGGGGAAGTACGTCGCCCTCCTCGGCTTCTCGACGAAGGTCTGGGGGATCTACGAGGCCGAGGTCCGGCCCGACGGTATCGTGTTCACCTCGAGGGAGATGGCGAACCTGGAGGCGGGCCTCCGGTCCCGCTGGACGTTCACGCGAAAGGCCGATGGGTCGATCGCGGAGCTGCTCGAGGTCGCACCGGCGGGGAGGGACTTCGCTCCCTACGTGAGCGCCACGCTCTCGCGGAAGTAGCCGGGCCGCTCCGCGCGGGTCTGGTACCCTCCCGCTCCCGCGTGCCCCGCGCGGACTGAAGGGATTCCATGTCCGAGATCCGAAACGTCGCCATCATCGCCCACGTCGACCACGGCAAGACGACTCTCGTCGACTGCCTCCTCCGGCAGTCCGGGACGTTCCGGGCCGGGGAGCACACCGAAGAGCGGGTGATGGACTCGAACGACCTCGAGCGCGAGCGCGGGATCACGATCCTCGCCAAGAACACCTCGATCCGATACCACGGGACGAAGATCAACATCGTCGACACCCCGGGGCACAGCGACTTCGGCGGAGAGGTGGAGCGCGTCCTGAAGCTGGTCGACGCGGTCCTCCTCGTCGTCGACGCCGCCGACGGCCCGATGCCGCAGACCCGTTTCGTCCTCCGAAAGGCGCTCGAGCTCGGCCTCCGGCCGATCGTCACGGTGAACAAGGTCGACCGCCCCGAGGCACGGCCCCACCAGGTCATCGACGAGGTCTTCGACCTGATGGTCGACCTCGGTGCGACCGACCACCAGCTCGACTTCCCGATCGTCTACACATCGGCCAAGCAGGGCTTCGCGCGACGCGAGGTGGACCACGCGGACAACGACGTGAGGCCCCTCCTCGACGCGATCCTCGTCGAGGTGCCCGAACCGGGCGGAGACCCCGCCGCGCCGCTCCAGATCCTCGTCGCCTCCCTCGACTACGACAACTACCTCGGTCGGCTCGCGATCGGGCGCGTCGTGAACGGCGTCGTGAAGCCCGGGCAGAACGTCTCGATCTGCCGCCACGACGGGACGATCGCGAAGGGCCGCGTCACGAAGCTCATGGTCTTCGAGGGGCTGAAGCGGACCGAGGTGGCCGAGGCCGCGGCCGGGGAGATCGTCGTCCTCTCGGGCCTCGAGGAGGTGACGATCGGCGAGACGGTGGCCGACGCCGACTTCCCGGTCGCGCTCGACCCGATCGCGGTCGACGAGCCGACGGTCTCGATGACGTTCCGCGTCAACGATTCGCCGTTCGCCGGCCTCGAGGGGAAGTACGTCACGAGCCGGAACATCTGGGACCGCCTCCAGAAAGAGCTCCGGACGAACGTCGCGCTCCGCGTCGAGCCGACGGACGGCCCCGACGCCTTCAAGGTCTCGGGCCGGGGCGAGCTCCACCTCGCGATCCTGATCGAGACGATGCGCCGCGAGGGGTTCGAGCTCGGGCTCTCGCGCCCCGAGGTCATCACGAAAGAGATCGACGGCGTGACGTGCGAGCCGGCGGAGCAGCTCGTCGTCGACGTCCCGGAAGAATTCGTCGGGACCGTGATCGAGAAGATCGGCCGGCGCCGGGGCGAGATGACCGCGCTCGTGAACAACGGCACGGGGCGCGCGCGGATCGAGTTCAAGGTCCCGACGCGCGGCCTCTTCGGCTACCGGAACGAGTTCCTGACCGACACGAAGGGGGAGGGGATCCTCCACCACGTCTTCGCCGGCTACGAGCCGTGGAAGGGTGACGTCGAGACGCGGCGCACGGGAGCCCTCATCTGCAAGGAGGGGGGCGACACGACGGCCTACGCCATCGAGCGGCTCGAGGAGCGCTCGGTCTTCTTCTTCGGCCCGGGCGTCGCCTGCTACCCCGGGATGATCGTGGGCGAGAACGCGCGCGAGAACGACATGATCGTCAACCCGTGCGTGAAGAAGCACCTGACGAACATGCGCGCCTCCAACTCCGACATGGCGATCAAGCTCACCCCGCCGCGCGAGATGCCCCTCGAGGCCGCCATCGAGTGGATCGAGGAGGACGAGCTCGTCGAGGTCACCCCGCGCTCCATCCGCCTCCGCAAGCGCGTCCTCGACCACTCCCAGCGCAAGACGCGCAAGCCGACGATCGAAGCCGCGTAGCCGGACGCCTCGGAGAGCCCCGGGACCCCAGACCGGGCCGAATGGGGCGAATGGGGTCAGGCGAATGGGGTCAGGTCCGTTTTCCGTTGGAATCTGGAGAGCATCAAGGGCGTTCCCCGGCTCCCGGAGGGAACTCGAAAGACGAGCCTCCCTTCTCCAGACCCCTTCGGGAGAACCCTTCCCGCCGATTCTCAACGGAAAACGGACCTGACCCCTTCTGGGTTTGGGCGTGCGAACATGACCGGTGCGCCTGGGGCGCGGGGGAGGGGTTACGACGGCGGGAAACGTGGGGGTCGCGTTCGGCCTGACGCTCGCGGCGGGGCTGGCGACGGGGCTCGGGAGCGCGATCGCGTTCTTCGCGAAGCGGACTAACCTCCGGCTGCTGTCGGTGGCGACGGGGTTTTCCGCGGGCGTCATGCTCTGGGTGTCGTTCCTCGAGATCCTGCCGAAGTCGCAGGCGGCGCTCACCGCGGCCGTCGGCGCGCGGCAGGGAGCGTGGCTCTCCGTCGGCTCGTTCTTCCTCGGCATCCTCCTGATCCTCGCGATCGACCAGCTCGTGCCGGGCGACGAGAACCCCCACGAGGTGAGGACGGCGCTCGAGCTCGCCTCTCTCGGCGACGCGATGGCGCTTCCCGCGGCGGCGAAGCTCCGGAGAACGGGGACGGCGGTCGCGGTCGCCATCGCGATCCACAACTTCCCGGAGGGGATGGCGACGT
>JAGOBQ010000105.1 GCA_017999215.1 Thermoanaerobaculia bacterium | reverse complement strand
TGCCCCCCGTCTCCTTCGTCCTCGTCCTCCACGGCCACATGCCGGCGGTCCTCGGCCACGGGGTCTGGCCGCACGGGGCCGACTGGCTGCACGAGGCGGCGGCCGAGACGTACCTCCCGTTCGTCGCGGCCGCCCGCGCCCTCGACGCCGGCGGCGTCCCGTGGAAGGCGACGATCGGCCTCACCCCGGTCCTCTGCGAGCAGCTCCGCGACCCGCGCTTCCCCCGGTCGTTCCGGCGGTACGTGAAGCACCGCCTCGCGGCGGCGAGGAGGGACGCGCGCGACTTCGCCCGCCGCGGCCACGAGGCCGAGCCGCTCGCGCGGGCCTGGCGCGACCACTACGAGGAGGCGCTCGCCCTCTTCGACGAGGTCGGCGGCGACCTCGTCGCCCCGTTCGCCCGCTTCGCCGCCGAGGGGAAGGTCGAGCCGCTCGCGAGCGCGGCGACGCACGGCTTCCTCCCGCTCCTTCCGTCCGACGCCTCGGCCGAGCGCCAGCTCGACGTCGGGATCGCCGCCCACCGCCGCCACTTCGGCCGCCCGCCGCGCGGCCTCTGGCTCCCCGAGTGTGCGACCCGCCCCGCCGGGACGCTCGTGACGCCGGGCCTCGGCCGGCGCGTGGCGCGAAGGCACGTCCTCTCCCTCCTCGGCCCGCGCGGGATCCGCTTCACCTTCCTCGAGACGCACCTCGTCGCGGGGCGACAGGGCCGGCCCGCCTACGGCGGGAGCGGCGGGGCGCCCTGGGCGCCGGGCGAGGCCACCCCGACGGGGCGCTCGCCGTGGGCCGTCCACCGCTTCGAGGCCGAGGGGCATTCCGTCGCCCTCCTCGCGCGCGACCCGCGGAGCTCCGAGCAGGTCTGGTCGGGGCAGGTCGGCTACCCGGGAGACCCGGCCTACCTCGAGTTCCACAGGAAGGCGGCGCGCGGGGGCCTGCGCTACTGGTCCGTCACCGACGCGAAGGGGCCGCTCGACGGCAAGGCGCTCTACGACCCGGCGGCGACGCGGGAGCGGGTCTCCGCGCACGCGGCGCACTTCTGCGACCTCCTCGAGGAGACGGCCCGGGGCGACGCGGCGGCACGGGTCGTCGTCTCGATGTTCGACTTCGAGCTCTTCGGCCACTGGTGGTTCGAGGGGGTCGACTTCCTCGCCGCCGTCTTCCGCGAGCTCGCGCGCCGCGACGGTCCCGTCCGCCCCGCGACGGCGTGGGAGGCGGTCGAGGGCGAGCGCGACGCCCCGGAGATCGCCGTCCCGGCCGGCTCCTGGGGACGCGACGGCGACTTCTCCGTCTGGGACAACCCGGGGACGAGGGAGTACTGGCGCGCGGTGGAGAGGGCCGAGGAGCTCCTCTGCGAGGTCACGGTGCGCGACCCGCGGCTTCTCCCGGCGGCGACGCGGCAGGCCCTCCTCCTCCAGGCCTCCGACTGGCCCTTCCTCGTCGAGGCCGGCTCGGCGCGCGACTACGCCGAGCGGCGGATCGCAGGGCACGCCGGGGCGCTCGAGGCGCTCGCCGCGATGGCCGCGCGGCCCGGCCCGCGGACCCGGGAGGACGCTCTCCTCCTCGCGCGGCTCGCCCGCCGGGACCGCGCCTTCGGCCCCGAGCTGGGGGGCTGAGGGGCGCGCGCACGGCGGGACGTCCGTTCCGGGAGCGCCAACGTAGAATCGACGCGCGATCCCGTCAGACCCTCGCGAGAAAGGACGATTCCCATGGCCTACACGGCGAAGAGCTACGACCACCTCCTCGGGACCCCGGGCTTCTCCGACGCCCTCCTGAAGAACCACTTCACCCTCTACCAGGGCTACGTCACGAACACGAACAAGGTCAACGACGAGCTCGCCGCCCTCGCCGCCGAGGGGAAGGCCGCCACCCCCGCCTTCGCCGAGATGAAGCGCCGCCTCGGCTGGGAGTGGAACGGCATGCGCCTCCACGAGTACTACTTCGGCAACATGAAGAGCGGCGGCGCCGCCCTCGACGGGGCTTCGGCCCTCGCGAAGAAGATCGCCGCCGACTTCGGCTCCGTCGAGGCGTGGGAGAAGAACTTCCGCGCGGTCGGCGCCATGCGCGGCATCGGCTGGACCGCCCTCTACCAGGACCCGGCGAACGGCCAGCTCATGAACATGTGGATCGGCGAGCACGACGGCGGCCACCCGGCCGGCGGCACGCTCCTCCTGATCATGGACGTCTTCGAGCACGCCTTCATGCTCGACTACGGCCTCAAGCGCCCCGACTACATCGAGGCCTTCTTCAAGGCGATCGACTGGTCGGCCGTCTCGGCCCGCTTCGACGCGGCGCCGAAGCTCGCGCTCTAGTCCTTCGACCTTCCCGGGAACCCCGCGGGCGGGCCTTCGGGCCCGCCCGCGTGCGTCAGAGGGCCCTCCACGAATAGCTCGTCCCGTCGCGCGTGAAGCCGAGCCGCTCGAGGAGAGGCGCCACGGCCGAGCCGGCGGCCGGGCGCGGGGCGGCGCCGGAGGCGACCGTCTCGACGACGAGGCGGCGCGGGCGTCCGAGCGGGTCCCGGCCTCTCTTCAGCAGCTCCTGGAGCTCGGCGAGGCCGGCGCGGAGGAGCCGGTCGGGCGCGGGCCCTTTCCCGAGGTCGAGGGCGCCTGCCGCCGAGAGCGTCGCGACGGGGACGCCGCGCGAGAGGACGCACCAGCCGTCGCGCGGGGCGGCGAGGCCGACGAGCGCCGGGTCGGTGCCGGCGAGCGCGGCGAGGTCCGCGCGCGGGTCGTCCTCCTCGCGCGCCTCGCGCATCCGCCGGAGCTCCTCGACGACGTCGGGCTCGGCGTACTGAAGCGGCCCGTCTCCCTCGACGAACTCCCCGCGCCGCACGTCGCCGCGGAGCTCCATCCGCGCGAGGGCGGGGGCGACGTCGCTCCACCTCACGGCGCTCTCGGCCTCCTCGACGACGCCCCTCGACACGACGCCCCAGCGCGCGAGGAGGAGCCGCGACCACGCCTCGGCGCGCTCCCCGGGGGCGAGCTCGGGGCCGAGGACCGAGGGGGCTCCGAGGAGCGACCAGCGCCCCGAGAGGACGTGCGACGCGGCAGAGGGGCCGCGCGGGCCGAAGCCGAGCCGCGAGGCGACGCGGGACTCCGCGGCTCTGAGGTCGCGCCGCGACGGGACGGCGCCGAGCCGCGCGGGGGGCGCGGCCGGGGCAGGCGCGGCGCGTTTCGCCCGGAGGATCTCTCGAAGCCCGTGGAAGCCGTCGCCCGAGACGAGGCCCGCGAGGAGGAGCTCGCGGAGAGGCCCGACGAGGGCCTCCGGGCGCTTCCCGAGCGAGCCGGCGAGGTCGGAGAGGAACGAGGCGCCGCCGAGGCCGAGAGCTTCGAGGAGGGCGCGCGCGTCGCCCGAGACGCCCTCGAGGTCCGCCGGGGCCTCGGGGAGGACGAACCGCCCCTCGCCCCGGAAGAAGAGCGACATCCGCGAGGCCTTCAGCTCCTTCTCCCCGGCGAGGCGGAAGACGAGAAGGCCGCGCGCGGCGAGGACGTCGAGGGCGTCGGGCTCCGGCTCGGCGAGCCGGGCGGGGAGGATCGCGGCCTCCCACGACGCGACGGGGAGAGCGAGGCCTCGCAGCATCCCGAGGGCCCGTTCCGCCGCGTCGGGCCCGGCGAAGCGATGGCCGGCGACCGCCCCCTGCCTCCGCGCGACGAACGCGCGCCGCACGGCCTGCGGCACGGGGCGGATCTCGCCGCGGAGGATCCCGAGCGTCCGCCTCCGGATCGCCTCGGCGAGCCGCGCGCCCGCAAAGCGCCTCTCGCCCGCCTCCCCGCCGAGCCGACCCGCCACGACGAGCGCCTCGAGCCTCAGCCTCTCGAGCGAGTCGAGGACGTCGTCTTCGGCAAGCCCGTACCGCGCGGCGACCTCGGCCGCCGTCGCCGGCCCCCGCGTCCCGACGTACCCGAGGACGAGCCGGTCGCGCTCCTCGCGCGAGAGCGTCCCGGCCGCGAGCGCCGCGAACCGCGCGGCCTCCTCGGCCGGCACGAGCCGCTCCTCGCCCGCGACCGCCACCCTCAGGACCGACCCCCGCGCCAGAAGCTCTGCGACGAAGGCCCCCGCCTCCCCGGGGCAACGCTCCGTCGCCTCGACTGGGGTCAGGTCTTGATTTTCCATTATAGCGAGGAGGAGCTCCTCCGCCGTCCGGGCCATCCGGTGCGGCGTCCGGCGCGTCGCGTCGGCGCGCGCCGCCTCGGCCGCCTCGGGGCGGAGGCCGTCGTCGAGGCTCTCGCCGAGCACCTCGCCGAGGAGCGCGCGGTTCGCGGCGACGGCGTGAAGGTCGCGCTCGGCGCGCGGCGCGTCCCACTCGTACATGTAGACGGCGACGAACTTGAAGAGGAGCGACGCGGCCGCGGGCGACGGGGCGCGCCGCTTCTCGAGGAGGCGCGCGACCGTCCCCTTCTCCATACGGTCGAGGAGCGCGAGGAGGCGGTCCATCTCCCAGAGGTCGCGGAGGCAGTCGCGGTAGGTCTCGGCGACGACGGGGAAGTCGGGGAGCGAGCGCGTCGTCTGGAGGAGGTCCTTCGCCTTGATCCGCTGGAGCCAGAACGGCGTCCGGCGGCCGCTCCGGCTGCGCGGCAGGAGGAGCGCGCGCTGGGCGTTCTCGCGGAAGCGCGCCCCGAACATCGGCGAGTTCGGGAGCTGGGCGAGGAGCCGCTCCTTCGCCTCGGCGGGGGAGATCCGCGACAGCCGCTCGAGCGGCACCTCCCGCTCGGCCCCCGGGATCCGGAGGAGGATCCCGTCGTCGGAGGCGACCGTCTCGACGTCGACCCCCGTCTCCTCGCGAAGGACGGCGGAGAGGACGAGGGACCAGGGGAGGTTCACGCCGCGGCCGAAGAGCGAGCGGACGACGATGCACGGGTCCCCGAGGTCGTTCGGGAAGGTCTCGAAGACGACGGCGAGGTCGGAGGCGAGGCCGCCCGACTCGGTCGCCTCGCGCCGCACGGCGCCGACGATCGCGGCCGTCGCGTCGGGCGTCGTCGCGTAGCGGCGCGAGACCTCCGCGTTCAGTCCCGGGTCGTCGAGCCGCTCGGCGACGAAGCGCCGGAGGCGGCCGATCCGCTCGCCGAGGTCGCCCGTCCGCCCGAGCCCCTCGCCCCTCCAGAACGGCATCCGCGGCGCCGGCAGGCCGGGGGCCACCTCGACGACGACGGCGCTGTGGCCGATCTCGACGGCGCGCCAGGAGCGCGAGCCGAGGAGGAAGACGTCCCCCTCCTTCGTCTCGTGGACGAACTCCTCGTCGAGCTCGCCGACGAGCGTCTTCCGGTCGCGGAGGACGGCGCGGAACGTGCCGCGGTCGCCGATCGTCCCGCCGTCGAGGAGAGCGGCGATCCGCGCGCCCGGGAGCGGCGTGACGCGGTCCGTCGCGCGGTCCCAGACGAGCTTCGGGGCGAGCTCCCTGAAGCGTTCGCGCGGGTACTTCCCCGAGAGCATCGCGAGCGTCTCGAGGAAGAGCGAGCGCGGGAGCGACCTGTAGGGATAGGCCTTCCGCGCGAGGGCGAAGAGCTCGGCGGCGGTGACGGCGAGGCCGTCGGCGGCGCGGGCCACGGCCTCCGCGACGAGCTGCTGCGCGAGGACGTCGAGCGGGAAGTCGGGCGGGCGCGTCTCCTCGACGGCCCCGTCGCGCATCGCCTCGGCCGTCGCCGCGCTCTCGAAGAGGTCGTCGAGGTAGAGAGGGACGAAGAGGCCGCGCGCCGTCTCTCCGACGATGTGCCCCGACCGGCCGACCCGCTGGAGGCCCCGCGCGATCCCCTTCGGGCTCTCGAGGAGGACGACGGAGTCGACGTGCCCGACGTCGATCCCGAGCTCGAGCGAGCCGGTCGCGACGAGGACGGGGAGGCTCCCCGCCTTCAGCTCCTTCTCGATCTCCTCGCGCCGCGGGCGCGAGACCGAGCCGTGATGCGTCGGGACGTCGGCTCCCGTCGCGTCGGAGAGCTTCCGCGAGACCTTCTCGGCGAGACGGCGGTTGTTGCAGAAGACGAGGGTCGTCCGGCGCGACTCCACCTCCTTCACGACGGCCTCGACGGCGGGCCCCCAGGCCGAGCCGTCGGGGAGGTCGCGGAAGTCGGGAGAGGGCGAGGCGACGACGAGGTCGAGCGACTTCCGCGCCGACACGACGACGGACCGCACCTTCCGGGCCGTCCCCGCGGCGAACGCGGCGACGACGTCGACCGGCGCGACCGTCGCCGAGAGGGCGATTCGGTGCGGCGGCGGATGTCCCTCCCGCGCGATCACCTCCTCGAGCCGCTCGAGCGTCAGGGCGAGGTGGCTCCCGCGCTTCGTCCCGGCGACGGAGTGGACCTCGTCGAGGACGACGGTCGAGACGCCCGCGAGCGCCCGCCGGCCGCTCCCCGTCAGCATGAGGTAGAGCGACTCGGGGGTCGTGATGAGGACGTCGGGGGGCGACTTCGCCTGGCTCGTCCGCTCGCGGGTCGGCGTGTCTCCCGTCCGGACCGCCGCGGTGATCGGCACGGAGCCCGCGCCGAGCCGCGCGGCGATCCCGGCGCGGGGGCGCTCGAGGTTCCGGTGGACGTCGTTGTCGAGCGCCTTCAGCGGGGAGACGTAGAGCGTCGCGAGGTGCGGGGCGTCGTCGCCGGCGAGGCGGCGGCGGAGGATTCCGTCGAGCGCGACGAGGAACGCCGCGAGCGTCTTCCCGGTTCCGGTCGGCGACACGAGGAGGACGCTCTCGCCGCGGGCGATCGCGGGCCAGGCGAGGCGTTGCGCCTCGGTCGGACCGTCGGGGAACGTCTCCCGGAACCAGTCGGCGACCGCGGGGTGGAAGAGCGCGAGCGGGTCGCCCGCGGGCCCCCGGCTCCGGCGGGCGGTCACCGCCGTGCCGATGCCCGGCGCCGCGCCTCTCCCTCGGCCTCGCGGAGGAACGCGTCAAGGAGGTCCCACGGGTCTTCGGCGAGCCTCTCGCCTTCCGCCGGCGCGGGCCCGTGGAAGACGAGGCGGACGACGACCTCGGCCTTTCCGTCGAACGGCTCCGCCGCCTCGACCGCGAGCGTCGCCTCGACGGAGCGCTCGTCGCCGCTGGAGGAGACGACGGGGAGGGTCCTCCGGACGGCCGTTCCGTTCAGGGCGGCGAGGATCACGCGCTCTTCCTCGGTCGCGGCGGGGTAGGAGCTCCAGCGTTCGCGGTCCACGGGGAGGAGTATAGGCAGCGCGGGGGAAAGTCCGGGCCGGCAGGTCTCCCCGGGATTGGCGCCGGCGCCTCGCGCTCTACCGCGCGAGGAGGACGACGTCGCCCTCGGCGAGCCCTTCGGTGATCTCGACGAAGAACGCGTTGCTGCGGCCGGTCTTCACCCGGCGGGTCTCGGCGCCGGTGACGGTCTTCACGGTGCAGACGGCGGCGTCGCCCTCGTAGCGGACGGCGTCGATCGGGACCTGGACCGCGTCGGCCACCTCCCCGGCGAGGACGAGCGCCTGCGCGGTCATCCCGGGGCGGAGGCGCGGGTCGGCCTTCGCGAGCTTCAGGACGAGCGGGAAGGAGCGCGCCTCGCCGCGGTCGCCCGCCGTGAGGGCCCCGAGGCGGAGGACGGTCGCGGGGAAGACCTCGTCGGGAAAGGCCTCGAGACGGACCTCGGCCGGCTGCCCGGGCGCGACTCGGTGGATCTCGCCCTCCTTCACGCGCGTCTCGACGAGCATCTCCGAGAGGTCGGGGAGGTCGAGGACGGGCTGGCCGGCGAAGACGGCGTCGCCGACGCGCACGCGACGCTTCTCGCCCCCCTTCTCGAAGATCTCGCGGTGGACCGCGAGCCCGCTCGAGCGGGCCTCGACCGTGCAGAGGGCGATCTTCCGCTCCACGTCGGCGACGACGGCCGCCGCCTCCGCGGCGCGGGCGCCGGCGAGGTCAGCCGCGGCCTTCGCCTGCGCGGCCTGCGCCGAGGTCTTCTCGGAGACGACGCGGAGCGCGCTCTTCCGCGACTCCAGCTCCTGGCTCTTCTGGGCGAGGAGCTGCGGGTGGGTGAAGCGCGTCAGCGTGCGGTGCTGCTGCTCGGCGAGGACGAGGTCGGCCGCCGCCTCGGTGGCCCGCCGCTCCGCGGCGCGCAGCTCGTCCCGGGAGACGTACCCCTTCTCGGCGAACGGCGCGAGGCCCTCGAGCTTCTGCGTCGACTCCGCGGCCTCCCGCTTCGCCCGCTCGACCGCGGCCGCCGACTGCTGGACCTGGAGCGGCGCGACGCCGTTGACGAACGTCGAGAGGTCGAGCTCGGCGCGGGCGAACGCGGTCTCGGCCTCGAGCCGCTCGCTCCTCTGCGTCGCGAGGAGCGCACGGAGCGCCTGGCGCGCCTGCTCGGCCTCCCCCGACGTCTGGACGAGGCGCGAGCGGGCCGTCTCGAGCTCGCGCCGGAACGGTCCGTCGTCGAAGCGGACGAGGAGCGCGCCGGGCGCGACCCACGTCCCCTCCGGGACGAGCTCGACGACCTTCAGCTCGACGCCCGGGATCTCGGGGCCGTAGCTCTCGGCCCGGGCGGGGGCGAGGGCTCCGGCGACGGCGACGGTGATCCGGAGCGGCCCGCGCACGGCCCGCACCTCGCCGACGGCGTCGGAGACGGCGGCCTGGCGGACGGCCAGGACGGCCCCGAGGAGGGCGACCGCCGTGCCGCCGAGGAGGAGAGCCTTCGCCCGCGGCGGCAGCGCCGCGAGGCGGGAGAACGCCTCGCGGAAGCGGCGCACGGCCGGCGCGACGGACTCGGCTTCGATCATCGGCTGGACGGAGTTTACGGCGCGGGGGCCGGCCGGGGGAGGAACGCCTCCGGGCGGAGGAGGCCCGCCTCGGCGAGGAGGCGGAGGCCGTCGAGGAGGACCTCGCGGCGGGACGTGAGGAGCGAGACGCGCGCGGCGTTGTAGAGCCCCTCGGCGTCGACGACGAAGAAGTTGTCGGTGAGCCCCTTGCCGAAGCGGAGCTCGGCCACCTCGAGCTGCATCCGCGCGACCTCCTCGTTCGCCGCGTCGAGAGAGAGCCGCTCGCGCGACGTGGCGAGGCGGCGGCCGGCGGAACGGACGAGGCGGGCGACGTCCGCCTCGAGCGTCTCGACGGCTCGCCTGGCGATCCGGAGGGAGACCTCGGCCTGCGTGCGCGCCGAGAGCTGCGCCCCGAGGTTGAGCGGCGCCTGCGACGTGAACCCGAGCGTCCAGGTCGAGCCGCCCGGGCGGCCGAACGCGCCGCCGAAGCCGTCGGCGCGCCCCGACGCGCTCCAGGTGAGCCCGGCGTCGAGCGAGGGGAGGAGGAGGCTCCTGGCGATCCGGAGCTGCGCCTCGGCGTCCGTCACCCGCTCCCGCGCCTCGACGAGCTCCTCGCGGGACGCGGCCGCGGCGTCGAGGGCCTCCTCGAGCCCGGGGACCTCGACGGGGAGAGCCGTCGGGGGCTCGAGGCGGAACCGGCGGCCGGGCGGGAGGCCGAGGAGGCGTGCGAGCAGGTCGTGGGCGTCCTCCCGGGCGTTGCGCGCGTCGTTCTCCTGCGAGCGGGCCTGGGCGAAGAGCTGCTCGGCGCGGAGGACATCGAGGCGCGAGACGCTCCCGATCTCCTCCTTCGCGCGGCTCGCCTCGAGGATCCGTTCGGCCCGCGTCGTCCGCCCGGCCGCCTCGCGGACGAGCTCGTCCTGGAGGGCCGCGGAGAGGTAGGCGCTCCAGACCGCGACGACCGTGAGCCTCCTCTGCACGTCGAGGTTCCGCTCCTCGGCGGCGACCTGGCGCCGGGCGGCGCGGAGCGGCTCGCGCGTGACGGCCGGGTCGAGCCCGCGCAGGAGGGGCTGGGAGAGCGTGAGGGAATGAAAGGAGTCCCAGCCCTCCTCCCCCTCGAGGCGGCTCGCCTCGGCGTGCCCGGAAATCCGCGGCCCGAACGGGAGCTGCTCGCTGACGCTCACGCCGTAACGGCTCACGGCGGCGCCGTCGCCGTCCCGGAACGACGGGAGGAGGTAGGGCGTGACCTGGGGAAGGAAGCGCGAGCGGGCGGCCGAGAGGTTCGCCGCGGCGAGCGCGGCCCGGTCGACCGCGTCGAGGAGCTCGGGGTTGCCGGTCAGCGCGAGCTCGACGGCCCGCTCCACGGAGAGCGGCTCCGACGCCGGCGGCGCGGCGAGGAGCGCGGCGAGGAGGAGCGGGGCGATCACTCGAGCCTCAGCGTCGCGGCCGGGTCGAGCGCGGCGGCTTCGTTCGCGGGACGGATGCCGGCCGCGATGCCGAACGCGGCCGAGCCGCCCGCGAGGAGGAGGAGCGTGCCCGGGGCGAAGTGGGGCGTCCACCCGGCGCGCGACAGGAGCGTGACGGAGAGGAGGACGCCGAGGAGGATGCCGAGGAGGCCCCCCCCGAAGCCGAGGAGGAGCCCCTCGGCGAGGAACTGGAGGCGGACGTCCTCGCGCCGGGCGCCGGCGGCGCGCCGCA
>JAGOBQ010000617.1 GCA_017999215.1 Thermoanaerobaculia bacterium | reverse complement strand
CCTGCCGCGCGAGGACGCCGAGGAGCATGTCGACCCGAACGGCCGAGAGGTTCCGCGAGAACAGGTCGCGGACCTCCTCCCGCTTGAGGCCCTTCGCCCCGGCATCTCGCAGCGCGGTAACGAGCTCCTCGGCCCGTCGGTCGCGGAGCATGTCGCCGAATACGAACCGGACCGACAACTCGGAGTAGGCCCAGAGCGCGGCCGCGCTCTCAAGGTGCGACCGCCGGACGACGGCGCTCCCGTCCAGGAGCGCGTAGACAAGCGAGAGGCGCAGGACGTGGGCGTGAGCCCGGGCCAGGAGGGCACCGGCGAGGCCGGGCCGCTCCTCCGCCAGTACCGCGTAGAGCCGGCCCCAGAGGGCCTCCGCCGCCGCGTCGCGTTCCATCTCCCCGACGGCGCGCCCGAAGGCGACGGCCTCCCGAAGTCGCGCCGCGAGAGGGACGGAGACGTCACGCGGCACGGGCCGGACGTTCGGCAGGAGCTTCGACCGTCGGACGGCGAAGTGAGCGAAGCGGTTCGCGAACCCGGACTCCACCTCCGCGTCGGCGAGGAGGCGCCGTTCCTCCTCGGGCGGGATGTGGCCGAGGATGCAGACGTGGGGGTTCGTCGCGCGGAGCGGCGTGTTTCTCGTCGTGATCCTCAGATCGGCGCCGTCAAAGGCGAGCCGTATCACCGGCGAGAGGACGGAGCCCTCCCGCTGCGAGACGCGGAGCGGGTGCGCGAATTCCGCCTCTCGGACGAGCAGGCGCTTGTCTTCGACCCCGTCCTCGGCGACGTAGTCCTCGACGTGGCTGGATCCGCCCTTCTCGCGGACGACCTTCGTCTTCTTCACCTCGTCCCGGATGGCATTGACGAGACCTTCCCCGGAGCCGAGGCCCGACGTCGTCGGGACGAGGGAATCCTCCCCCGCGAGGCGGAACAGGCCCTCGGCGTCCGCCTCGGCCGTGCCCTTCCGGCCTTGCGACGTCGACCCGACGAGGAGCGCGAAGAGGTTCACACCGTGGCGCGTCGACCCGACCATGCAGTGAGGGGACCGTCCCACCGTCGCGGCGAACCGGACGAGCGTTGAAACGAGGATCCCGACGGGGTCGGCCTCCGAGTGAGGCTCGACGGCGCGCACGATCTCCCCGGCCAGGCCCCGGAGCGCGGCCGGGTGAAGAGGCTCCGGCCACGGGGTCACGGGCGGCGGAGGGAGGAGCTCGCCGCGGGCCGCTTCGTCGACCTCGATCTCCTCGAGGCCGGCCCTCACCTCCTCGTCGAGGAGGTCGTTCGTCTCGCGGAACGGCACGGTCCCCGTCACGCCGCGCCTCGTACGAGGCGCTCGTCCACTCCGCGCTCCCGGAGCGCGTCGCGCCGGAAGCGGGCGAGGAGGGCATCCGTCTTGGGGTCGTCGGAGCGGACGCCGCGCCGACCCGCGGCCTGGAGGTGGAGGAACGCGGCCGCCTTGTTTCGGCGACGCGCCGTCGCGAGGACCTCGGCCGGAGGGAGGGTTGTCCGGGCGGCCGCCTGGAGGACCTCGTCCACGTCGAAGCGGAGGAGGACCTCCGTCTCGGGCGTCATGCCGGCCCCCGGGCCGCCCAGCGGGCGAGCCGGCCGACCGCGAGCGAGCGATCGACGAGAACGGGACGGCTGGAGTTAGGATCGGGCGGCGCGGTAGAATGGGGTTCGCAAGGCTTCGTTGATCGCGTCGGCCGGCTCTCGGGCTCCACCCCGAAGCCGGCCTCTTCATTTTCGGTCACGGTGGTTCCTTTCTCTTCCTCAGGCCGCCGACCGGCTTCCGACGGGCCGCGGGCCGATGACGCTCGGGTCGATCGTGTTTCGCGCGATCCACTCGCGCAGGCGGTCGACGGGATAGATGACGACCTTCCCCGTCCTGAGGTGCGGGGGCGCCGTCCCGTCGGCCTCCCGCTGCCGGAGGTACCCCTCCGTCCAGCCGAGCGCCGTCGCGGCGTCGGTCCGCCGAAGGGCGAGGACGAGGTCGGGCCGCGGCCTGGTTCGCGGGGCCGCTCCGCTCTTGTTGGGCTTGGGCATCGGTCGTGCCCTCCTTTCGTTGCAAGGATCGGTTTGCACGGGCCTTTCGTGAAGGTTCCACGGCAACGGATTGGGGGCCTCTAACTGTTGCCTTCACGGTGTCGACGAAGCGCGAGACCTTCTTCGATCTCCTGTTCCACGCGTTGAGCAGCGGCTTGAAGGTGCCTCGGATGTGGTGCCACTTCCTCCACGCGGCCTCCCCGTCAAGGGGTCCGCGACCCGTGAAGCACGCGGCGACGATCCGCTCCCAGCGCTCCGTGAGGACCTCGTCCATCTCGCGGGACGCCTCATCTCGGAGGTCCGCTCGCCCTTCGCGCAGAGCGGTAGAGACGACCCAGGAGAGGCCGAAGAGATGTGCTGCGCGAGGGTTCGATGTGAGCTTCCTCTTCAGCCAGTCCGCGCCGGCCCTCACGCGGTCGCCCGGTGCCGCCTTGCCCGCGGCGAGGAATGCGGAGTGCTCGATGAGCGCGGCGTAGGTCTCCCAGGTGCCCTCCGAGGGTGCCCGCAGGCGCTTCGCGTCCCGACGAGAGACGGCCTCCGCGAGCCTCGTCGCCAGGAGCTCATGTCCCCAGACACTCGGCTCAACGCTCCGCAGCGCATCGTGGAGGAAGCTCAAGGCGAGCCCGTACTCGATGGTGGAGTACCAGAGGTCGACGTCCAGATGGTTGCCCGAGCGGTTCTCCTCGATGAACGCGCGGGCCCTCCTCTCCGCCTCGGCATATGCCCCTCGAGCTGCCTCCTCGACGTGCGGTGCTGCTGGGGTTCTCTTCGCCACGGTCTCGCTCCGTTCGCTCCTCGAGGAAAGGTCCGGGCCGGCGGGACGCGGGAGCGAAGTCGCTTCGGTCGTGTGATCAGCACGAC
>JAGOBQ010000616.1 GCA_017999215.1 Thermoanaerobaculia bacterium | reverse complement strand
GGCGGCGCCGCCCGGGCGCCGGGGTGGCGCCGGTCTCGGGGGGGTCGGAGGGGGTGGCGGCGCGACCGCGCCGGAACCGGCGGGCCCGGAGAGACTCGCAGCTCCGGTCTCACGGGGTTCGGCGGCCAGCGGCGGGGGCTCGGCCGCCGCCACCGGGGCCTCGCTCCCGACGGGCCCGCCCGCCTCGCCGTACTCCACCACGCTCCGGACGAGGTTCCGCTCGTCCCACGGGCCGAGGACGTGGCGCCACCCGCCTCCCGCACGCGGCTCGACGCGGAGGACCTCCCAGAGATCGCCGTCCCAGCGAACCGCCGTGCCGGGGCGAACGGGAGCGCGCGGGCCGCCCTCCTCCCGTCCCGACCATCCCTTCGGCCGGAGCGAGAGGAGGACGACGGTCCCGTCGGTCGTCGGCTCGAGGCGGTCGCGGCCGGTGGGGAGGGGCACGCGGAGACGTTACCCCGGACCGGCCGTGGCGCGAAGCCTCACTTCAGCGGCGCGTGGAACTCCCCGGAGAGCTGGGTCCATCTGTCCTTGACGTCGAACTTCCCCGAGATCGAGTCGGCGGTCCGCGACGTGACCTCGATCGTCCCCGTGGGCTGCGAGAAGCTCAGCGTCGTCCCGCCGGATCGCGCGCGGAGCGATTGACGGGCGTCCCTGCTCGATCGTCCAATCTGACGCCAATTCACGAAGAAACCGCCCCGCCCCGGCCGGAGCCGGAGCGGGGCGGGAAGGGCTTCGCGGAGGGACGACCTACAGCCTGGGGAGGAACGCCGTCAGGTAGGTCCAGAAGTTCTTCACCGACGGGATGCTCACGCACTCGTCGGGGGAGTGGGCGTTCCGGATCGTCGGACCGAAGGAGATCGTGTCCATGCCGGGGTACTTCTCGCCGATGATCCCGCACTCGAGGCCGGCGTGGATCGCCTTGACCTCGGGCTCCTTCCCGAAGAGCTCGGCGTGGACCTCCTTGGCGAGGCCGAGGAGCGGCGAGGAGACGTTCGGCTTCCAGCCGGGGTAGCCGTCGCCCTGCTTCACCTCGAAGCCGGCGAGGCCCATCGCGGTCGCCATCATCCGGCCGGCGTCCTTCTTCGCCGATTCGACGGAGCTCCGCTGGCTCGTCGAGAAGGAGACGACGTCGTCCTTCGTCTCGACGATCGCGAGGTTCGTCGAGGTCTGGACGAGGTTCGGGATGTCGGGGGACCAGCCCAGGACGCCGTGCGGCGCCGCGTGGATGAAGCCGACGATCCGCTTCAGGTCGCCTTCGGCGATCGGGTCGGGAGCGGCGTCGATCCGCTCGAGGCCGACGTTGACCGGGTTGTCGAAGCGGCCCGCCTCGGAGCGGACGTCCGCCTCGAGCTTCGCGAGCGCCGCGCGCACTTCCGGCTCCTTCACCGGGTCGAGCCAGCCGACCGCGAAGCCCTCGCGGGCGATCGCGTTCCGCTTGCTCCCGCCGTCGAGGGTCGCGGCGGCGAAGCCGACCGCGCCGGCCTCGGTGACGGCGCGCGCGAGCACCTTCAGGGCGTTCACGCGCCCTTCGTGGATGTCGCAGCCGGAGTGCCCGCCGCGGAGCCCCGTGACCGAGATGCGGTACGGGGAGACGGCGGCCGACGGCTTGACCCGCGCGACCTTCGTCGTGGCGAGGGTGTCGACCCCGCCGGCGCAGCCGACGTAGACCGCTCCCTCTTCCTCGGTGTCGAGGTTGAGCATCCGGCGGCCGGTGACGAAGCCGGGCGCGAGGACGTTCGCGCCCGTCATCCCGGTCTCCTCGTCGATCGTGAAGAGGCACTCGAGGGGCGGGTGGGCGAGGTCGTTCGACTCCAGGATCGCGAGCGCCGCGGCGCAGCCGATCCCGTTGTCGGCGCCGAGCGTCGTCCCGTCGGCCTTGACGACGTCTCCGTCGACGATGAGGCGGATCGGGTCCTTCGTGAAGTCGTGAGCGGTGCCCGAGTTCTTCTCGCAGACCATGTCGACGTGGCCCTGGAGGACGACGACCGGCTTCGACTCGAGGCCCTTCGTCCCGGGCTTGGTGATGACGACGTTGCCTACGGAATCGACCTTCGCGGGAAGGCCGAGCCGGGCGGCGACCGCGACGACGTGGGCCGAGGCGGCGGCTTCGTTCTTCGAGCCGCGGGGGATCGCGGCGAGGGCGGCAAAGTGGTCCCAGAGCAGCTTCGGCTCGAGACCGGAGAGGGGGTGGGTCATGAGGGGGTCTCCTTCACGAGGCCGGAGAGGCCGGCCCATGATCATAGCCGGTCGGGAGCTCGCGGGCGCCGGACCTCGTTCCGGCCCGCGGGAGGCGGGCCGGCCCCGCCCGCAGCCTCCCTCCACGGCATCCGCAGCCCGTCCGCGGGGCCTCCCGTACGATCCGCTCCGGAGGTCCCGATGCGCCGTCCCGCTCTCCTCGTCCTGACGCTCCTCGCCGCGCTCCCCCTCGCCGCCGCCGAGCCCGCGGCGAAGCGGCCGCTCACCGTCGACGACATCTGGTCGGTCGTTCGCGTCGGCGCGCCCGTCGTCTCGCGGGACGGGGCGGTGGCCGTCTACCCGCGTTCGGTCTGGGACGCGGAGAAGAACCGTCTCCTCTCGGACCTCTGGCTCCAGCCGGTCGCGGGCGGGCCGGGACGGCGGCTGACCTCGCACGAGGCGGGCGAGTCTTCCCCGGCGATCTCCCCCGACGGCTCGCGCGTCGCCTTCGTCGCGAAGCGCGACGGCGACGAGGTCGCGCAGCTCTACCTCCTCCGCCTCGACGGCGGGGAGGCGGAGCGCATCACCGAGCTCCCCTCCGCACCCGGCTCGCCGCGCTGGACGGCCGACGGGAAGCGGATCGTCTTCTCGGCGAACGTCCTCGGCGAGAGCCTCGAGACGACGAAGTCCGAGGTCGCGCGCCGGAAGAAGGAGG
>JAGOBQ010000104.1 GCA_017999215.1 Thermoanaerobaculia bacterium | reverse complement strand
GCGGACGGCCCAGACCGCCGTCACGAGCGGGAGCCCCGTCAGCCGGTTCCATCCCTCGGCGAGGTCGAGGACGCGGTACGCCGAGACGTCCGTCGTCAGCGCCGGATCGCCGATCAGCAGCGCGGCGTCGGCGCTCGAGAGCATCCGCGGCAGGTCGGGGACGGCCCGGTGGTACTCCGGCGAGGCGCCGAAGAGGTCGGCGAGGAGGATCCGGACCATCGCGGCCGAGGAGCGCGAGCTCGTGTCGAGGGCGACGCTCCGCACGTTCTCGAACGGAACCCGCGACACGAGGAGGACGCTCCTCACCCTCTCGTACGCGGCGATGCCGACGCCACGGACGATCCGCACGCCCGGGATCCGCGCCGCCTCGATCGCCGGGATGATCCCCGCCTGCACCTCGCTCCGCGCGAGCCGCTCCGCGCAGACCGACGGCACGTCGTTGATCGGGAGGAAGCCCTCGACCGCCCCCTTGAGGAACCCCCAGGTGACCGGCCAGGCGTTGACGAAGTCGACGACGGAGACGGGAATCGCGGGCGTCATGTCCACGCCGATCTTACGATGCCGCCCCGCGGGACGGACGTGGACGGAAACGCCCGCCGATCGGACTACCCCGCCGACATCGAGCTCAGGAACTCGAGGTTCGTCTTCGACTTCTCGAGCCGCTCGAGGAGGAGCTCCATCGCCTCCACGGTCGAGAGCGGCGTGAGGACCTTGCGGAGGATCCAGATGCGGTTGAGCTCGGCCTTCTCGATGAGGAGCTCCTCCTTCCGCGTCCCCGACTTGTTGATGTCGATGGACGGGAAGACGCGGCGGTCGACGAGCCGGCGATCCAGGTGGATCTCCATGTTCCCCGTCCCCTTGAACTCCTCGAAGATGACGTCGTCCATCCGCGAGCCGGTGTCGATGAGGGCCGTCGCCATGATCGTGAGCGAGCCCCCCTCCTCGACGTTTCGTGCCGCGCCGAAGAAGCGCTTCGGCTTCTGGAGCGCGTTCGCGTCGACGCCGCCCGAGAGGACCTTCCCCGACGGCGGGCAGGTCGTGTTGTAGGCGCGGGCGAGGCGGGTGATCGAGTCGAGGAGGATGACGACGTCGCGCTTGTGCTCGACGAGCCGCTTCGCCTTCTCGATGACCATCTCGGCCACCTGGACGTGGCGGGTCGCCGGCTCGTCGAACGTCGAGCTGATGACCTCGCCCTTCACCGACCGCTGCATGTCGGTGACCTCCTCGGGCCGCTCGTCGATCAGGAGGACGATGAGCGTCACCTCGGGATGGTTCGTCGTGATCGAGTTCGCGAGCGCCTGCAGGAGCATCGTCTTGCCGGTGCGCGGCGGCGCGACGATGAGGCCGCGCTGCCCCTTGCCGACCGGGGCGATCAGGTCGAGGACGCGCGACGACATGTTCGGCGTCTCGAGCCGGATCCGCTCCTGCGGGTAGAGCGGCGTCAGGTTGTCGAAGAGGATCTTCTCGCGCGCCACGTCGGGGTGCTCGAAGTTGACCGCCTCGACCTTGATGAGGGCGAAGTAGCGCTCGCCTTCCTTCGGCGGGCGGATCTGCCCCGAGATCGTGTCCCCCGTCCGCAGGCCGAACTTCCGGATCTGGGAGGGCGAGACGTAGATGTCGTCGGGCCCGGCGAGGTAGTTGTACTCGGGGGCGCGCAGGAAGCCGAAGCCGTCCGGCAGCACCTCGAGGACCCCTTCCGAGAAGATGAGGCCCATCCGTTCCGTCTGCGCCTGCAGGACCTTGAAGATGAGCTCCTGCTTCCGGAGCGCCGCGGCCCCCTCGACCTCCAGCTCCTGCGCGATCTTCAGGAGCTGCGGCATCGGGGTGTTGTGCAGCGTCCGGATGTCGAGCATCGGCGCGTTCTCGAGGTCGGGCGAAGCCGGCTCCTCGACGTCGTTCGGGAGGTCGTTCGGGTCGATCGTCGGGCTGACGTAGTCGGTACCGGGGACCTTGCGGCGGGGCATCAGGACTCCTTCTGTGTCGGACCCTGCGGCGCCGCGGGCGCGGCGCCGTCCCTGGTCCTTCCGGTGAGCCGGTCCTTGAGAAGACGGCCGAGGGTGGGCAGATTTTCGCCCGTTTCGGACGAAACGGGCAGGAGGGGGCGTTCGAGATCTTCCAGCTCGGCGGCGAGGGCCCGGAGGTGCCGGACCCGCTGCGACGCCTTGACGGCGTCCCACTTCGTCGCGGCCACGACGGTCGCGACGCCGGCGTTCCGGAGGAACAGGGCCATCGACACGTCCGACGGCTGGGGGGGGAGCCGGCCGTCGACGAGGAGGAGGGCGAGGTCGGGGGGCCTCTCGCCCGTCAGGAGCTCCTCGATGAGCCCCGCGAAGTGCTCCCGCGAGGCGCGCGCCGTCTTCGCCCACCCGTAGCCGGGGCAGTCGACGACGTGGAAGGCGTCGTCCACCCGGTACCAGTGGAGCGCCTGCGTCCGGCCGGGGGTCTGCGAGACGCGGGCCACCTTCGTGGCGAGCAGGGCGTTCAGGAGGCTCGACTTCCCGACGTTCGACCGTCCGAGGACGGCGACGGAGGGGATCGGCAGGCCGCGCGGCCGCTCGCCGGCGCTGTGGGCCGGGAGCTCGAGGCGGACCGACTTGCCGAGCGGACTCCTCACGGAGACCGCCCGCGCGGCCTTGGGCGTGCGGGAAACGGGGTTCTCTTTCCGGGTCATATTCGAAGCTGAAGGAAAAGGGGCGCCTCACCGGCCGACCCCCGCGCGGGGGCCGGCCGGCGGATCAGTGAGCCAGGGTGGAGGGGGGCGTCGTTCCCGTCTCGGCCGCGACCGGCTTCGGCGGGGTGGCGACCGGGGAGCCCTCGAGGGCGAGGCGGACGACCTCGTCGACGTCGTCGACGAGGTGGGTCTCCAGGACGCTCCGGATCTCCTCGGGGAGGTCGTCGAGGTCCTTCTCGTTCTCGCGCGGGAGGACGATCGTCGTGATGCCGGCGCGGTAGGCGGCGAGGAGCTTCTCCTTGACGCCGCCCACGGGGAGGACCTTCCCCCGGAGCGTGATCTCCCCCGTCATCGCGAGGTCCTTGCGGCAGGCGATGTTCGTGACGGCGGAGAGGATCGAGGTCGCCATCGTGATCCCGGCCGAGGGGCCGTCCTTCGGGATCGCCCCTTCCGGGATGTGGACGTGGATGTCCTTCTTCTCGTAGAAGTCGGCGTCGGCCCCGTACATCTCGGCGCGGCTCCGCACGTACGAGAGGGCCGCGCGGGCCGACTCCTGCATCACGTCGCCGAGCTGTCCGGTCAGGACGAGGTTCCCCTTGCCGCGCATCAGCGTCGTCTCGATGTGGAGGACGTCGCCGCCGGCCTCGGTCCACGCGAGCCCGGTGGAGAGGCCGACCTCGGCCTTCTCCCCCTTCTTCGCGGGGCGGTGCTTCGGCTTGCCGAGGAAGTCGGGGAGGTTCTCCGCCGTGACGGTGATCCCCTCCTTCGCCGCGCCGGAGTCGTCCGCGACGACCTTGCGGGCGATCTTCCGGCACACCGAGGCGATCTCCCGCTCGAGGTTCCGCACGCCCGCCTCGCGGGTGTACTTCTCGACGAGGCCGTAGATCCCGGAGTCGTCGAAGCGGGCCTGCTCGGGCGTCAGCCCGTTCTCCTTGACCTGCTTCGGGACGAGGAACTGCTTCGCGATCGCGAGCTTCTCGTTCGGCGTGTAGCCCGAGAGGCTGATGATCTCCATCCGGTCCTTCAGGGCGGGCGGGATCGGGTGGATCACGTTCGCCGTCGCGATGAACATGACCTTCGAGAGGTCGTACTCGACGTCGAGGTAGTGGTCGACGAACGCGTGGTTCTGCTCGGGGTCGAGGACCTCGAGGAGCGCCGCGGACGGGTCGCCGCGGAAGTCCATCGACATCTTGTCGACCTCGTCCAGCAGGAAGACCGGGTTCACCGTCCCCGCCTTCTTCATCAGCTGGATGATCTGGCCGGGGAAGGCGCCGATGTACGTCCGGCGGTGGCCGCGGACCTCGGCCTCGTCGCGCACGCCGCCGAGGCTGAGGCGGACGAACTTGCGGTTCAGCGAGCGGGCGATCGACTTCGCGAGCGAGGTCTTGCCGACGCCCGGGGGCCCGGCGAAGCAGAGGATCGACCCCTTCGTCTCGGTGACGAGCTGGCGGACCGCGAGGAACTCGAGGATCCGCTCCTTCACCTTGTCGAGGCCGTAGTGGTCCTCGTTCAGGACCTTCTCGGCGTTCTTGATGTCCTTCGACTCGCGCGACGCCTTCTTCCAGGGCACGTTCACGAGCCAGTCGATGTAGTTCCTCGAGACCGTCGCCTCGGCCGAGACGTTCGGCATCGCCTCGAGCCGCTTCAGCTCGGCGATCGCCTTCTCCTTGACGTCCTTCGGCATCCCGGCGGCGTCGATCTTCTGCCGCAGCTCCTCCAGCTCGTCGGAGCGGTCGTCCTTCCGCCCGAGCTCCTGGTGGATCGCCTTGATTTTCTCGTTGAGGTAATACTCCTTCTGGGCCCGCTCCATCTGCTTCTTGACCTTGTTGTTGATCCGGCGATCGATGTTGATCTTCTCGATCTCGATCTCCAGCAGGTCCTGAAGCTTCTGCAGCCGTTCCAGGGGGTTCACCGTCTCGAGGAGCCCCTGCTTCTCCGGCGTGGCGATCGACGCCGGGAGGTGCCCCGCGAGCATGTCGGCGAAGACGTCGGGGTCGTCGAGGGTGAGCGAGGCGAGGAGCCCCTCGTAGGCGAGCTGGTGCGAGAGCTTCGCGTACTGCTCGAAGACGCCGAGCACCTTCTGCATGTACGGGCCGAGCTCGGCCGCGCCGCCCGGGAGAGGCTTCGCCTCCGCCGCGGCGACCTCGACCTCCTTGTGGCCGCCCGACGCCACGAAGGAGCGGATGACGCCGCGCGAGACCCCCTCGACCATCACCTTGATGTGGCCGTTCGGGAGCTTGAGCGACTGCACCACCGTCGCCACGACGCCGACGTCGTGGATGTCGCCCGCGGCGGGCTCGTCGATCTTCGGGTCGCGCTGGGCGGCGAGGAAGATCTGCTTGTCGGTCGTCAGGAGCGCCGCCTCCAGCGCGGCGATCGAGGAGGCGCGGCCGACGACGAAGGGCGCCATCATCCGAGGGAAGACGACCATGTCCCGGAGCGGTACGAGCGGCAGCGTCCGCGTCGCGGACCTGTGGGGCACTGTCGCGGGGTTCGTCATTCGGGTCTACCTCGTGGGTCGGGGCTGCGGGTCCCGCGCGGCGGGCGCGGGGCCGCTCGTCGCCGCTCCGGAAGGGGCCGTCAACCGACCTTCCGGAGCGACAGGATCGGCGCGGCGCGCCGCTGGACGACGTCCTTCGTGATGACGCACTCCTCGATCTCCTCCTCGGAGGGGACGCGGTACATCACGTCGAGCATGAGCTCCTCGAGGATCACCTTGAGGCCGCGCGCGCCGAGCGTGCGCTTCATCGCCTCGTCGGCGACCTCCTCCACGGCGTCGTCGGTGAACCGGAGGCCGACGTTCTCGAACTCGAGGAGCGTCTGGTACTGCTTCAGGAGGGAGTTCTTCGGCTCCTTCAGGATGGCGACGAGGGCCGCCTTGTCGAGGTCGTGCAGCGTGGCCGTCACGGGGACGCGGCCGATGAACTCCGGGATCATCCCGAACTTGATCAGGTCCTCCGGGTGGACCTTCTCGAGCGTGGCCCCCGAGCGCTTCTGCTTCTTCGACTCGATCTTGGCGCCGAAGCCCATCTGCTTCTCGGTCAGCCGGCGGGCGATGAGGTCCTCGAGGCCGACGAACGCCCCCCCGCAGATGAAGAGGATGTTCGTCGTGTCGATCTGGATGAACTCCTGGTGCGGGTGCTTCCGGCCGCCCTGCGGCGGGACGTTCGTGACCGTCCCCTCGAGGATCTTCAGGAGCGCCTGCTGGACCCCCTCGCCGGAGACGTCGCGCGTGATCGACGGGTTCTCCCCCTTGCGGGCGATCTTGTCGATCTCGTCGATGTAGACGATGCCGCGCTCGGTCTTCTCCTTGTCCTGCCCCGCCGCCTGGTAGAGCTTCAGGATGATGTTCTCGACGTCCTCGCCGACGTACCCCGCCTCCGTGAGCGTCGTCGCGTCGGCGATCGTGAACGGCACCGAGAGCATCTTCGCGAGCGTCTGGGCGAGGAGCGTCTTGCCCGTGCCCGTCGGCCCGATCAGGAGGATGTTCGACTTCTGGAGCTCGACGTCGAGCTTGCGGTTCCGCTCGAAGTAGTCGATCCGCTTGTAGTGGTTGTAGACCGCGACCGCGAGCTTCTTCTTCGCCTGCTCCTGGCCGACGACGTACTCGTCGAGGAACTCCTTGATCTCGCGCGGCTTCGGCAGCTTCGACTCGGGCTTGGCCTGGTCGAGGACCCGGTCCTCCGCGATGATGTCGAGGCAGATGTCGACGCACTCGTCGCAGATGTAGACCGTCGGCCCCGCGATCAGCTTCTTCACGTCGCGCTGCGACTTGTTGCAGAAGCTGCAACGGAGGACCTCGCCGGAGCCGGTTTTCTTCGTCATCCCTGAGTAGACCCTTTCCGGGGGAATTCTAGCGCCCCCGGGAAAACGGGGGCGTCCCGGGAACCGGGATCAGTCCCTGTTCCGGAGCACGTTGTCGATGAGCCCGTACTCCTTCGCGGCCTGCGCCTCGAAGATGTTGTCGCGGTCGGTGTCCTGCTCGATGCGCTCGAACGGCTGGCCCGTGTGGTGGGCGAGGATCTCGTTCAGCCGCTTCTTCATCCGGACGAGGTCGCGGGCGTGGATCTCGATGTCGGACGCCTGCCCCTCGAGGCCGTAGGCGAGCGGCTGGTGGATCAGGACGCGGGCGTTCGGGAGCGCGGCCCGCTTCCCCTTCGCGCCGCCGGCGAGGAGGACCGCCCCCATCGAGGCGGCCTGCCCGATGCAGTAGGTGGCCACGTCGGGCTTCACGTACTGCATCGTGTCGTAGATCGCGAGGCCGGCCGTCACGGAGCCGCCCGGGCTGTTGACGTAGAGCGTGATGTCCTTCTCGGGGTTCTCCGCCTCGAGGAAGAGCATCTGGGCGATGACGAGGTTCGCCACCTCGTCGTTGATCGCCGTGCCGAGGAAGATGACGTTGTCCTTCAGGAGGCGGGAGTAGATGTCGTACGCCCGCTCCCCGCGGTTCGTCTGCTCGATGACCATCGGGACCAGCATCGGACTCCTCCTCTCGTCTCTTATACGGTCACGACGCCGCGACGGCTTCCGTCAGGAGCAGCTCGAGGGCCTTGTCGATCCGGAGCTCCTCCCGAATCCCGTCGAGGCGGTCGTTCTTCACGAGCTGAGACTTCAGCTCGCCGAACGCGACCCCCATCGACCGGGCGCGGCGCTTCAGGTCGGCGTCGAGCTCCGTGTCCGAGACGGAGAGCTTCTCGGCGTCGGCGATCGCGTCGAGGAGGAGGTACTCCTTCACGCGGCGGAGGGCCGCCGGGCGGGCCTCCTCGCGGAGCTTGTTCCAGTCGAGCTTCGTCTCCTTCAGGTCCATCCCCTGGGAGGCGAGGAAGCGCGCGTACTGCTGGAGCGACGAGTCGACCTCGGCCGTGACCATCGTCTCCGGGGCGTCGACGGGGTTCAGGGCGAGGAGCGCGTCGAGGACGGCCCGGCGCCGCTTCTCCTTCAGCGCCTGCTCCTTCTCCCGGGTCAGGCTCCTCCCGAGCTCGGCCTTCAGCATCTCCATCCCGGCGCCTTCCGGCGCCTCGCCGTCACGCGGCGTCAGGATGCGGCGGGCGAGCTCGTCGTCCCACTCGGGGAGAACGCGCTTCTTCAACGCGTGGAGCTGCACGTGGTAGAGGACCGACTTGCCGGCGAACTCCGGGTCGACCCCCTCCTCGGGGAAGTCCTTCTGGAAGCTGACCGTGACGCCGGGCTCGGCGTTCCGGAGGTGGGCCGACATCTCGGGGAGCGTCTCCTCCCCGCCGACCTCGACGAGCACCTTCGGCCGCTCGAAGTCCTTCCCGTCGCCGCCGGGGAACGTCCCCTTGATGTCGACGAGCGCGAAGTCGCCGTCCATCGCCGGGCGGTCCTCGATCGGCTCGAACGCGGCGCGCCCCTCGCGGATCCGCTCCAGGGCCGCGGCGACCTCCTCCTCGGAGGGCTCCGTCGGCTCCGTCGGGACCTTCAGCCCCCGGTAGTCCTTCGGCGCGACGGCCGGGCGGTGCTCGACCTCCACCGTGAACGTGAGCGGGGCGTCGGCCTCGAACTTCAGGTCGTCGATCTTCGGCTCGCCGACAGGCGAGATCCCCTTCTCGTGGAACGCCTCGTGGAGCGTCTCGCGGACGAGCTGCTCGAGCACCTCGCTCCGGAGCTCGTCGGCGAACCGCTTCTTCACGATCTCCGGCGGCACCTTGCCGGGCCGGAAGCCGGGGAGGCGGATCTGCCGGGCCAGGGTCCGGGCGGCCTTCTCCGTCGCCTCGCGGACCTCCTCGAGGGGGACCTCCAGCGACAGCGACCTCTTCGTCGGGGACTCTTCAACGTACGACGTGATGTTCATCGGAATCTCTCGTTTCGGCTTGGTGCGGGAGGAGGGACTCGAACCCTCACGGGTCGCCCCACCGGATCCTAAGTCCGGCGCGTATGCCATTCCGCCACTCCCGCGGAGCGGACGGGGACGGCGACGTTACCACAGGGGCCTCGGGCCTCCGGAACGGGCCGCGAGCCCTCGCGGCGCCCCCCGAAGACGAATCGGGGGCCGGCGTTTCCGCCGACCCCCGGAAGGTGCTGGTGAGCCGTCAGGGACTCGAACCCCGAACCCAGAGATTAAGAGTCTCTTGCTCTACCAATTGAGCTAACGGCCCGTGGCGTGCGGCCGGCCGACCCGGACGCGGGACGAGGATTATACGGAGAGAGTGCCGAGATTCAAGTGCCCGGCTGCGGCGCCCCGGAAGGCGCACCGGCCGCCTTCCGGCGGATCAGCTGCTTGATCTCTTGCGTCCCGAGCGCCGAGGTGGCCGAGATGATCAGCGCCGCGTTCCCGTTCCCGATGTCGGGGAGCGCCGCCGTCACCTTCACGAGCCCGTCGGCGTCGCTCGCGCCGCGGTAGAGGACCTGCGTCGGGGCGATGCTCGAGACGATCCGGAGCGTGATCTGCGCCCCGGAGACGGGCCGGTCGGTGAGGGACGTCGAGGCGCGGACCGTGAGCGCCACCGGCTCGCCCGAGACGAGCTCGCCCCCCTTCACCAGGTTCAGCTCGAGGCGCTCGGAAGCCGCTTCGGCCGCGAGGTACTCGATGATGACCTGGTCGAGGGATCGTTCCGGGCTCGGCGCCGTCGAGGAGATGATTCCCGACCTCGGCGGCTGCGACGCCGCAGACGAGACCGCCGGCCTCAGCATCGCCGCCGAGGCGGGCGGCCGGGCCACGGGCGCCGTCGGGATCGCGCCCGAGGAAGGCCCACCGGCCAGGATCGCCGCCGCGGCGGCCGCAGCCGCCGGCGACAGGCCGGAATCGGCCCGGACCGGTCCGGTCTCCGGCGCCTCGGCCACCGCCCCGTCGAACCGCCCCCGCCGGATCGCCTCGATGATCCGCCGGTGCTGCAGGTCCATCAGCTGCCGGACGGCAGGCTCGTCCACCTTTCCGTCGGTGATCAGGTCCGCGTAGGGGCTCCGCTTCGACAGCAGGATCTGCCCGCCGACGTAGACGAGCGATTCCACGATCGGGTTCCCGGCCCCCCGATCCTCCGTCTGGACGTGGAAGACCCGGTTCCCGTGCTTGATGTCGGTGTTGAAGCCCGTAATCACGACAGACCCGGGATTCTAGCCCGGACCCCGCGCCCTCGACCTCGCGCGCTCCTACCGGCGCGAGCGCTTCGGCTCCCGGCGCGGCCCCAGCGTCCGCGCGAGCCAGGCGCCGGTGGCGGAGGACGGGGAGGCCGCCACCTCCTCCGGCGTCCCCTCGGCGACGATCCGGCCGCCGCGGGAGCCCCCCTCGGGCCCCAGGTCGACGATCCGGTCGGCCGTCTTCACGACGTCGAGGTTGTGCTCGATGACGATCACCGTGTTCCCGCGTTCGACGAGGGCGTGGAGGACGTCGAGGAGCTTCCTCACGTCGTCGAAGTGGAGCCCCGTCGTCGGCTCGTCGAGGATGTAGAGCGTCCGCCCCGTGGCCCGCCGCGCGAGCTCCTTCGCGAGCTTCACCCGCTGCGCCTCGCCCCCGGAGAGCGTCGTCGCCGGCTGCCCGAGCTTGATGTAGCCGAGCCCCACCTCCACGAGCGTCGCGGCGACGTTCCGGATCGTCGGCACGTTCGCGAAGACCTCGGCCGCCTGCTCGGCCGTCAGGTCGAGCAGCTCGGCGACGTTCAGCCCCTTGTAGCGCACCCCGCGCGTCTCCCTGTTGTAGCGGCCGCCGCCGCAGGCGGCGGCCGTCCCGTTCACGTGCGGGGGGAAGTGCGCTCCGATTGCGG
>JAGOBQ010000615.1 GCA_017999215.1 Thermoanaerobaculia bacterium | reverse complement strand
CCCACGCCCACATCGACCACACCCGCTACTTCCCGCGCCTCGCGGCGGACGGCTTCTCGGGACGGGCGCTCGCCACGCCCCCCACCAAGGCCCTCCTCGGCGTCCTCCTCCCCGACTCGGGCGGCCTGCAGGAGGAAGAAGCCCGCTGGGCCAACAAGAAGGGCTATTCGCGCCACCAGCCGGCCCGGGCGCTCTACACCGAGGAGGACGCGAACCGCTCCCTGAGCCTCCTTCACAAGATGGAGTTCGAGCAGGAGACCCCGCTCCACAAGCACCTGAAGGTGAAGCTCCACAGAGCCGGGCACATCCTCGGCGCGGCCTTCGCGGAGATCCGATACCGCGACCGGCACGACGCCTGGAAGACCGTCGTCTTCTCCGGCGACATGGGCCGGCGCGGCGTCCCGATCCTCCAGGACCCCGCGCCGCTCCCGGCCTGCGACGTCCTCGTCTGCGAGTCGACCTACGGCGACCGCCTCCACGAGGCGACGGACCCGAAGGAGCAGCTCCGGCGCGAGCTCGAGGAGGCGTTCCGCCGCGGCGGCGTCACCGTCATCCCGGCTTTCGCGGTCGGCCGGACCCAGGAGATCCTCTACCACCTCTTCGAGCTCTTCGAGGAGAAGCGCCTCCCGAAGGTCCCCGTCTTCGTCGACTCCCCGATGGCGAACTCGGTCGTCGAGCTCTACTGCCGCTACGACAGCGAGCACGACGTCGAGATGAACGCCCTCGAGGAGACGTCGGGGTCGCCGCTGCGGACTCCTTACTTCACGGTCGTTCGGAAGCGGGAGGACTCGAAGAAGCTGAACGCCCATCCCGGGCCGGCCGTCGTCATCTCGGCCTCGGGGATGGCCACCGGCGGGCGCGTCCTCCACCACCTCTACCACCGCCTCCCCGACGAGCGGAACACCGTCCTCTTCGTCGGCTACCAGGCCGAGGGGAGCCTCGGCCGCCGGCTCCTCGAGGGGGAGACCGAGGTCGTCGTCATGGGCGACGGCCTCACGGTGAAGGCGGCGATCCGGAAGATCCCCGCCCTCTCCGCCCACGCGGACGCCGACGAGCTGATCGCCTGGATGAAGACCGCCCCCGCGCCTCCGAAGACGCTCTTCCTGACGCACGGCGAGCCGGCGGCGCAGGACGCGTTCGCGGCCCGCATTCGGTCCGAGCTCGGCTGGAACGTCCGCGTTCCCGAGCCCGACGACGTCGCGGAGGTCTGAGCCTGGGCCGCGGCACGGGAGCGTTCCCGATCCGACGCCCGGAGCTCACGGGGATCACGCGGGCGGCCGCGCTCGCCTGGGTCGTCCTCCGCCGGAGCTTCCGGTCGTTCTCCGCCGCGCGGGGCGCTTCGCTCGCCGCCGGTCTCGCCTACTCCTCCCTCCTCTCGTTCATCCCGCTCGCGGCGTCGGTCACCGTCCTCACCTCGACGTTCTTCGGAGAGGAGGGGGGGCAGGGCTTCTACCGCCTCCTCCGGTTCTTCGTCCCGGGCACGTCGCGGGAGGTCCTCCGCGGCGTCGCGGCCCTCGTCGACCTCGCCCGGGCGGCCTCGGGCATCGCGACCGCCCTCCTCGCGCTGACGTCGCTCAAGGTCTACTTCGACGTCGAAGGGGCCGCGAACCACCTCTGGGGGACGCTCCGCCCGCGGCGCGTCCGCGAGCGCCTCACGTTCGCCGGCCTCACCGTCGTCCTCGGGCCGGTGGCTCTCGGCGTCGCGACCTCTCTCCTCCTCGAGCGGGGCTTCCCGATCACGCGGCTCCACATCGGCGGCGTCCTCGCCTCCGTCGTCGGCCTCGCCCTCATCTACAAGGTCGTGCCGTCGGCCCAGGTCCGCTGGGGCGCCGCAGCCGCGGCAGCCGTCCTCGCCGGCTCCGGGCTGATCTTCCTCCGGCAGGTCTTCACGACCGGCTTCATCGCGCTCGCGGGGATCGAGCGGCTCTACGGCACGATCAGCGCCGTCGCGATCTTCGTCATCGCGACCGGCTTCGCCTGGACGATCTTCCTGTTCGGCATCTCCTTCGCCCACGCCGTCCAGTTCCGCGACGAGCTCCTCGCCCACGACGCGCCGTCCCCGGCCGCGAAGAAGCCGGGCCCGCTCGAGGAGACCACCCAGCTCCTCCTCCGCCTCACCGAGGCGTGGCACGCGGGTGTCTCGCTCGACGCCTCGACGCTCGCCCAGACGTGCAGCCGAGGCCGTCCCGACGACCTGCGGTCGCGCATGAAGCGGCTCGGCACCGCCGGCCTCGTCGTCGTCGAGGGCGACGCCATCCGCCTCGCGCGCCCGCCCGACACGATCACCCTCTATGCCGTCGCCCGCGCGGTCGGCGACGCGGCCCCCCGAGCCGTCCCGAAGGGCGCGGACCCCGCGTCGGCGATCCTCCGCGCCCTCTACATGCGGGCGGACGCGGAGGAGCGGGGCGTCCTGCAGGGGACGAGCCTCGAGGACGTCTACCGGCCCCACGCCCGGAAGCTGTCGGCCGAGACCGACCCCGGAAACCTCCGCCTCGGCGCCGAGGCCACGGCGCCCGGCCGAAAAGGGGGCTCCGGCGGCAAGCACGGCAGCGGCGTCGTCCCGCGCGCGGGCGCCCATTCCGACCCGACGGGCTCCGGAGACGGGACCGTTTGACGAAACGCCCCGATCCGGCTAGATTCTCCGCCCCCAAGGTGGGGCTGTAGCTCAGCTGGGAGAGCGCTAGAATCGCACTCTAGAGGTCGGGAGTTCGATCCTCCTCAGCTCCACCATTTTCCTTCTTTCGCACCCCTCATCAGGACATCGAAGGGCGATCTCAAAACGACGGAAACACTTCCGTCGGAGATCGTGTAGTTCGACACCCTCGTTTTCCGGAGTCGAACCTTCTCCGGTGCCTCCTGCGTAACGTACAGCGTGGGAGCTACTTATAGGAGTTCGATAGG
>JAGOBQ010000614.1 GCA_017999215.1 Thermoanaerobaculia bacterium | reverse complement strand
CTGGAGGTTCCCCCGGGTCCCGATGTGGATCCAGGAGCCGGCCGTCATCTGGCCGTGCATCGTCAGCCCGAGCGCCTCGAGGCGCCGGAACTCGTCCCAGGTTCCCCACTTCGGGACGAGGTTCGAGTTCGCGATCAGGACGCGCGGGGCGTCGGCGTGCGTGCGGAAGACGGCGACGGGCTTGCCCGACTGGACGAGGAGGGTCTCGTCCTCGCCGAGCCGCTCGAGCTCGCGGAGGATCGCCTCGAGGCACTCCGGGTTGCGCGCGGCCTTGCCGGAGCCGCCGTAGACGACGAGGTCCTCGCGGCGCTCGGCCACGTCGGGGTCGAGGTTGTTCAGGAGCATCCGGTAGGGCGCTTCCGTGAGCCAGGAGCGGCACCGGAGCGTCGTCCCGCGCGGGAGGGCCGGCGGGGCGTAACGGGCGGGGGCGGAGACGGTGCTCATGGCGCGGATGTTAGTCCGGAAGGCGCTTCGTCCGCCGGTCCTTCGGCCGCTCGCGGGGCGAGACGCGCCGCGTCAACGCGCCGCGCCACTTGACATCCATTACGCGTCGCGTCACATTGTCCGGGCGATGGCGAGCCACCTCAGGGAGATCGTCCGATACCGGAACCGGAAGCTCTACGAGAAGAGCGAGCGCCGCTTCGTGACGCTCGACGACATCGCCCGCGCCGTCGCCGGGGGCGACCGCATCCGCGTCGTCTCCGCCGACACGGGCGAGGACATCACCGCGAAGATCCTCTCGCGCGCTCTCGCGTCCGATCGTGTCGCGTTTCCCGCCTCGACGGACGCCCTCGCCCTCCTCCTCCGCGCGGGGAGCGACGCGGCCGAGACCGTGGCCGGGGTCGCGGAGAAGGTCGGGGCCGCGCGCATGGCGGGCGCCGTCCGAAAGGCGGCGCAGCCGGATAGGATCGCCGAGACGTTCGCGCCCGTCACCCGAAGGGTCGAGACGGCCCGCCACGACGTGGAGCGGATCGTCGCCGGCCTCGTCGGCCGGGGGCGCCTCACCTGGGAAGAGGGAGCCCGGCTCCGGGAGGACGTCGGAACGGTCTTTCGCGAGAGCCTCTCCGACGTCGTCGGACGAGTTCGTGACCTCGTCCGGAGGGTCTCCCCGGCCGCCTCCCCCGCCATCCACGCGGAGATCCAGGAGCTCGCCCGCCGCCTCGACCACCTCGAGGCGCTCGCCGCCGCCTCGTTCCCGAAGGGAAGCCCCGCCGGGCCCCGAGCCGATCACGCCGCGCGCAAGACGCCGGCACGAAAGAAGGAGATCAGCAAGCCATGACGAGGAAGCCGACCCGCCGAGCCGCCCCCGCCGCCAAGCCTCTCCCCTTCGACGTCCCGCCGCAGATCGACCGGGCCCTCCGGAACGCCGCCCGGAAGGTCGACGAGGTCCGCGACGAGACCCGCACCGTCGCCTCGAAGGTCGAGAAGTCGGTCCGGGCCGCCGCCACCAGCGCGAAGAAGACCGGCGAGACGCTCGCCCGCGACCCGAAGCGCTTCGTGGAGGGCGTCGTCCGCGACGCAAAGTCCAACCTGAAGACCGTCGGGGCCGACGTCTCGCGCGAGGCCGGACGCTTCGCCGACGAGGTCGCCCGCCGCGTCTCGGCGGTCGTCGAGCCCGCCCTCGAGAAGGCCCTGCACCGCCTGAACGTGCCGACGCAGAAGGACCTGAAGTCCCTCGTCGCGAAGGTCGACGCGCTCGGCCGGAAGATGGAGCAGCTGCACGCCCCGGCCCGCAAGCCGCGGAGCCGCACGCGCGCCTGACGCGGCGGTTCCCTTCCCGATCCGGATAGACTGGCGCCGGCGCCCCCGGCGCCTGTCGTCTTTTCAGGAGGTTCCGTGGCGGCACCCCGCCTTCGTCTCGTCTCCTCCCGCGGCTCGTCCAGATCGCGGCCACTTCCGAGCCGTCGCGGCCTCGTCTGCGCCGGCGGAGGGATTACCGGCGCGATCTACGAGATCGGCGTCCTCGCCGCCCTCGAGGACCGCCTCGACGGCTTCTCGCTGACGGACTGCGACGTCTTCGTCGGCGTCTCCGCCGGCGCCTACGTAGGGTCTCTCGTCGCGAACGGGGCGTCCCCCTCCGTCCTCTACCGCAACGCGACGCACCCGCGCGCCGAGGGCCTCGACCGGCTCTCCTTCTTCCGGCCCAACCTCGGCGAGATCGTCTCCCGGGCCGTGTCGGCCCCCCGGATCGTCCTGGAGGCGATCCGCGACCTCCGGGAGAGCCCGGGGGACTTCACGCTGACCGACCTTGTCGCCTCGCTCGCGGGCCTCCTCCCGTCCGGCTTCTTCCTCCTCGACGGCCTCGAGGCGTGGCTCTCGGAGTGGCTTTCGCAGCCGGGACGGACGAACGACTTCCGCGCCCTGCGCCGCGACCTGCGGCTCGTGGCGGTGGCCCTCGACTCGGGCGAGACGCGCGTCTTCGGCGCTTCCGACGGCGAGACCGTCCCGATCTCGCGCGCCGTGGCCGCCTCCTGCGCGCTCCCCGGCTTCTTCCGTCCCGTCCGGATCGACGGAGTCGACTACATCGACGGCGGCGTGCGGAAGACGGCGCACATCTCCCTCGCGCTCAAGGAACGCTGCGGGCTCGTCCTCTGCGTCAACCCGATCGTCCCGCTCCGCTTTCCCCTCGCGCCGTCCCTCTCCCCCCGCCACCCCGGGCAGGGAGCGCTCGCCGGCCGGGGGCTCCTCTCCGTCCTCGACCAGGTCTTCCGCCTGTCGCTCCACTCGCGGCTCCGGTACGGCCTCGACCGCTACCGCCGGGAGTACCCCGACGCCGACGTCGTCCTCTTCGAGCCGAAGGCCGAGGAGCTCCCGCGCCTCATGCGGAACATGATGAGGACGTCGGGCCGGGTGAGGATCGCGGAGTACGCCTACCGGACGACGCAGCAGAAGCTCGACGCGGAGTACGGACG
>JAGOBQ010000613.1 GCA_017999215.1 Thermoanaerobaculia bacterium | reverse complement strand
CGGGCCTCACCTGGCGGACAACATGGGAGAGGTCCACCTCCTCGACCGGCAGGTCCTGACGATCGGCGCGGCCCGCGAGAACGACGTGATCGTCCGGCTGCCCGGCGTCTCGAGGCACCACGCGCGTGTTCTCCTCTCCGGAAAGGGGACCTACTGGCTCGAGGACGTCGGAAGCCGCTACGGCACGACGGTGAACGGAGCCGTCGTCACGCGCGCCCGCCTGGCCCATGGCGACGAGATCGCCATGGGGGCGTGGCGAGCCACCGTGAACCTCGAGTAGAGCGCCGGCCGCGTCGCGGCCGATCGACTAACATCGCCCGACCGATCCGGGAGGACGACCGCCGGGATGCCGCTGGCCGAAGGGACGCGACTGGGGAACTGCCGCCTCGTCCGGAAGCTGGGCGAAGGGGGAATGGCGGAGGTCTGGGAGGCGATCGACCTCTCGCTCGAGCGGCGCATCGCGGTGAAGGTCGTCAAGGAGACGATCTCGAGCCTGCCGGAGTTCGACGCGCGATTCCGGCGCGAGGCCAGGACCGCGGCCCAGCTCGAGCACCCGAACGTCCTCCCGATCTACGGCTTCGGCGTCGAGGACGGCGTCGCCTACATCGAGATGCCGTACCTCTCGGGCGGGACGCTCGGCTCGCGCCTCGACGCCGGCCCTCCGCCGTCGCCCGAGACCGTCTGCGAATGGGTCGAGGCGCTCGCGCCCGCGCTCGACGCGGCCCACGCGCGGGGGATCATCCACCGCGACATCAAGGCCGTGAACGTCCTCTTCGACCAGAGCGGGCGGATCGTCCTCGGCGACTTCGGCCTGGCCAAGAACGTCGCCGACCGCTCCGGGCTGACCGCGACCGGGACGCTCATGGGGACGCCGATGTACCTCTCCCCCGAGCAGGCGCGCGGGCAGTCGCTGACCCCGGCGTCGGACCAGTTCTCGCTCGGCGTCCTCGCCTACCGGATGCTGGCGGGGCAGCTCCCGTGGGGGCCGAACGCGGCCCCGGCCGTCGTGATGATGCGGATCGTCGCGCAGGCGCCGCCCCCGCCGTCTTCGCTCCGGCCGGGAATCCCGCCCGCCGTCGACGCCGTCTTCGAGCGGGTCCTCGCGAAGGAGCCGGCCGGGCGCTTCGAGAGCTGCGGCGCGTTCGCCGAAGCGCTCCGGGCGGCGCTCGCGCCCCCGCCTGCCCGCGCCGTCGCCGACGCGCCGACCGTCGTGGCGTCGCAGCCCGTCTTCGCCGCGGCGCCCGCTCCCGCCCCGGCGCCCGCGGCGCCCCGCCCGAGGCCGCGTCCGCCCGCGCCGGCTTCCGCGGCGGCGCCGCGGAGGTCGGGCCTCGTCGTCCTCCTCGTTCTCTTCCTCGGCGTCAACTCCGTCGTCCTCGCGCTCGTCGTCTGGGACAAGGTGGCGCCGCAGCTGCCCTGGGCTTCTCCCGCGCCGATCGAGACGCCGGTCCCGACACCGGCCGCCGTCCCCACGCCGGAGCCCGACGCGACGCCCGACCCGGGATCCGGACCGATCGTCGTCGTCGAGCCGACGGCGGCCGCGGTGGAGGCGACGCCGACGCCGACCGAGACGCCGTCGCCCGAACCGACTCCGACGCCGACCGAGGTCCCGACGCCGACCGTTCCGCCCGCTCTGCCTCCGGGCGCGATCCCGCCGGTCCGCTCCTCGGACGTCCGCCCCGTCTACGACGAGGAGCTGATGCGGCGCCACGCCGGCCTCGCCGGTCAGGTCGAGCTCGAGGTCCTGGTGAACTCGGACGGGAGCGTCGGATCGGTCCGCGTCGTCCGCGGGGTCGCCCCCGAGGTCGACGAGGTCGTCGCCGACGCGGCCCGCGAGCAGCTCGCCTACTCACCGGCCACGTTCAAGGGGAAGCCGATCTCGGCGAAGAGCCGAGTCCTGGTCGGGGTCCGGTTCCGGGTCTCGCCCCGCTGACGCCTCAGGCGACGGCCGGTCTCCGATCTCCCGCCCGGCAGACGACCTCCTCGTTGGGAGGGGCGCCTGCGAGCCGGAGCGCCCGTCCCGGCTTCATCCCCTTCGCGACGGCGACCTTTCCGTCGGGGAAGAAGTCTGCGAACGAAGGCTCCGGGGTGGCCTCCAGCCGCGCGGCCACTGCGTCCGCCCTCGAGGTGTCGAGAGCGAGGCCGTGGGCGGCGAGGTCTCCGCACATCTTGTGGCGAAGGAGGTGGATCCTCTGGAGCGTCGAGAGGTAGGCGCCGCGCCAGACCGCGAGGAACGGACGGTGGTCCATCGGGTTCACGGAGAGGACCTTCCGCTGGCGGTTCGCCGGGAGGAACGCGTAGAGGCTCACTTCGGGGTGCTGCCGGAGGACCCAGCGGCGCGTCGTCTCGAAGCGGGTGTACGAGACGGTCCGGATGTCCTGATCCGCGTTATAGAGGACCCCCCGGCGGTTCGCGAAGCCGGCGGTTCCCTTCGACACGTACGGGACGAGCGGGTCGAGGACGAAGATGAGGTCCGCCCCCCTCCGGATCGCCTCGGTGAAGTCGGAGGTCCTCGTCACGGCGCCGTCGACGTAGTAACGCTCCCCGATCTTCGTCGACGAAAAGGCCGGGTTGATGCTGAGAGAGGCCTGGATGGCGAGGCTGATCGGCACGTCGTCGAGCCCGGGCTCGCCGAAGAGGACGTGCTCGCGGGCGTCCTGGTCGGTCGCCCCGACGAAGAGGCGGCGGGGGAGCTTCCGGAAGTCGTTCGAGGCGCCCGGCTGCGTGAAGAGGTAGCGGAGCATCGCCTCGTAGCCGTCGGCCCGGAACGGCGCCGCGAGGAAGTCCGAGTAGTCGAGGAAGAGCGACGACAGCGACGGGCTGACCCGTCCGCGGACGAGGTCCGCGTGGCCGGCCGCGAGCGCCCGCGTCGCCGTCTCCAGCGGCGGCGCGAGACTCGCGAGGTTGACGTGCGACAT
>JAGOBQ010000612.1 GCA_017999215.1 Thermoanaerobaculia bacterium | reverse complement strand
CGATCGCGACCGACTACCTGGCCGAGACGCGCGCCGGCGACGGTCCCGTCTCGCCTCCGCTCACTCCGCGAGAGCTCGCGGACCTCTTCGAGGAGCCGCTGCCCCGGCGCGGGCGGCCCCTCGCCGAGGTCGCCGAGCGCCTTCGCCGCGAGGTCGTCCCCGCCTCGAACCGCCTCTGCCACCCGCGCTCGATGGGCCACCAGGTCTCGGCGCCCCTCCCCGCCGCGATCTGGACCGAGCCGCTCGCGGCCGCGCTGAACCAGTCCCTCGCCGTTTTCGAGATGTCGCCCGCCGGGACGGCGATCGAGGGCCGGGTCGTCCGCTGGATGTGCGACCTCGCCGGGTTCGGGCCGGCGGCCGGAGGGGCGTTCACCTCGGGCGGCACCGAGGCGACGTTCACGGCGCTCCTCGCCGCCCGCGCGGCGGCGCTCCCCGACGCCTGGACGAAGGGAGTGGGGGCCCAGCCGCCGGTCGTCCTTCACGGAGAGCACGCGCACTACGCCGTCTCCCGCGCCGTCGGCGCTCTCGGGCTCGGGACCGACGCCGCCGTGGCGGTCCCGTCGCGGGGCTATCGGATGGACGTCGGCGCGCTCGAGGCCGCGCTCGTGAGGTCCGCGGCCTCCGGGCGGCGGGTCATGGCCGTCGTCGCGACGGCCGGCTCCACGGCGACCGGCTCGTTCGACGACCTGTCGGCGATCGGCCGCCTCTGCGACGCTCACGGCGTCTGGCTCCACGTCGACGGCGCGCACGGCGCCTCCGCCCTCTTCTCCGCGGCTCACCGCGGCCGGCTCGACGGGATCTCGTCGGCCCGCTCGCTCGCCTGGGACCCGCACAAGATGATGCTGATGCCGCTCTCGGCAGGCGTCCTCCTCGTGCGGGACGAGCGCGACCTCGACGCCGCGTTCGCCCAGCGCGCCCCGTACCTCTTCCACGGCGCGGAGGGGGAGCGCAGCCCCGACCAGGGGAAGCGGAGCTTCCAGTGCTCCCGGCGGCTCGACGCGCTGAAGGTCTGGGTGGCCCTCCAGCGCTACGGCGCGGACGGCCTCGGCGTTCTCTACGACGGCCTCTGCGACGCGGCCCGGACGCTCCACGCGGCGCTCGCCGCCCGGCCCGACTTCGAGACGCCCCACGAGCCGGAGTCGAACATCCTCTGCTTCCGCTTCATCGGGGATGGGGTGCTCGGCGCCGAACGCCTCGACGGGATCAACCTCCGCCTGCGCGAGGCGTTCAACCGCTCCGGGGAGGGATGGATCACGACGACGCTCCTCGGCGGCCGGCGCGTCCTTCGCGCCGCCCAGATGAACCCGCGGACGACGCCGGCCGACCTTCAGAGGGTCGTCGAGGGGCTCGCGCGGCAGGGACGGCGGATCGCGGCCGACAGCGCGGATCGTCCTTGACCGATTCGGGCATATGCCCGAAACTTCCGGGTGGCCCGCGGTGGAGACGCGGGGGCCCGCTCGGGCACCCCGCGGACCGCGGCGACCGGAAGGAGCCCCCATGAACCTCTGCATTCCCGTCACCGCCGACCGCGGCCTCGAGAGCCCGGTCTCCGGGCACTTCGGCTCCGCGCCGCTCTACCTCCTCGTCGACTCCGAGACGCGTGCGACGCGCGCCCTCTCGAACGCCCGCGCCGTCCACGAGCACGGCGCCTGCCGCCCGCTCGACGCGCTCGCGGGGGAGACGATCGACGCCCTCGTCGTCGGCGGCATCGGCGCGGGAGCCCTGGCGAAGCTTCGCGGCGCGGGGATCCGCGTTTTCCGCGCGACGGCTCCGACGGCCTCCGCCTGCCTCGACGCCTTCCTCCGGAGCGAGGTCGAGGAGATCGACCCGGCCGGGGCGTGCGCGGGGCACGGCCACGACCACGGACGTCACGGCGCGGGGCACGCGTCCGGTCTCCCGACGCGGAGCTGAACCGGACGGGGGCGCGGGCCGGTAACCGCGGGGGCCGGCGCTCCTCAGTAGCTGTGCTCGCCCAGCTTCACCTTCCCGCGGAACGTCCAGTAGATGACCCCGGAGTAGGTCAGGACGAACGGCATCCCGACGGCCGCGATGATCAGCATGATCCCGAGCGTCTTCGGGCTCGAGGCCGCGTTGAAGATCGTCACGGAACGCGACGGGTCGCCCGAGGCGGTCACGAGGTTCGGGTAGAGGGCGAGGCCGAAGAGGGCGACGAGGCCGGCGATGACGCCTCCCGAGGAGAGGAAGGCCCGGCCCGGCCGGTCGCGGTAGAGGCAGCGCGGGATGTTCGCGACGGCGAGGATCGTCCCGACGACGACGACGATCGCCCACGGGAAGCGCCGGAAGTTCTCGGTCGCCCGCGGGATGAAGGCGACCGTCGCGACGGTCGTCAGCATGAAGAAGACCATGAAGAGCCCCCAGGAGCGCCACATCCACTCGCGGAGGCGCTGCTGGAACTCTCCCTCGGTCTTCAGGTAGAGGAAGAGCCCGCCGTGCATCGCGAAGAGGGCGACGGTCATCGCCCCGACGAGGAGCGGGTAGGGGCCGAGCTGGTCGATCACCGAGCCCGTCACGTTCCCGTTCGGGTCGATCGGCACGCCGATCATCGCGTTCCCGACGGCGACCCCGAAGAGGAGCGTCGCCGTGAACGAGCCGCCGAAGAAAGCCCAGTCCCAGAAGCGGCGCCACGCGGGCGAGGTCATCTTCGAGCGGAACTCCATCGAGACCGCCCGCGAGATGAGCGCGACGAGGAGGAGCATGAACGCCGTGTAGAAGCCGGAGAAGACCGTCGCGTAGCCCTCGGGGAAGGCGGCGAAGAGGGCGCCGCCGAACGTGACGAGCCAGACCTCGTTGCCGTCCCAGAGCGGGCCGATCGAGTTCATCGAGATCCGGCGCTCGAGGTCGGTTCTCGGGACGAACGGATGGAGGATGCCGACGCCGAGGTCGAAGCCGTCGAGGAGCGCGTAG
>JAGOBQ010000103.1 GCA_017999215.1 Thermoanaerobaculia bacterium | reverse complement strand
GTAAGCGCCGGACCGAAGGACCGTCCATCGCGCCGCCTCTCCGGGAGCGAGACGGGCGTTGGGCGCAGGGACCCAGACGGCCCGCTCCAGCGGGAGGTAGTTCCGGACCAGGAAGGGGGCGAGCCCAGGGGCGTACGGAAGGTAGGCGAGGAGCCCGAAGTCGGCGACGACCGCGGCCGGACGCTCGCGGACCATCAGGTCGGCGCCGAGCGGGGCGAAGAGCCCGTGCTTCGTCAGGCTCATGGCGATCGGGCGGAGGAACCATAGGTCGAAGGCGCTTCGCCTGTGCCAGGCCAGGCCGCAGCCGTCGAGGACCTTCTCGTCCGGGCCGGAGACGCGCGTGACGACGGACAGCGTGTGGTCCTGGTAGCGAGCGATGCTCGACTGGATCCGGAAGTCCGACGTGCTCCAGGCCAACGCGGAGCAGGACACGGCGGCGAGAACCGCGGTGGGGACCGCGAGGCCCGGTCTGCGCGATTCCGCCTGCGCGAGGGCGACTCCGGCGAGCAGCGCGAGGAGGATGAGGGCCGTGCCGAGGTGATAGGGGTACGGCGAGCGGATCCCGGAGACCAGAAAGACCTGCGTTCCGAGGAGGACGAGGAGCCGGAGGGTGAACGCACGCGTCTTCACGTCCCGCCACGCGAGGAAGGGCGCGGCGGCCCCGATTCCCGCGAGGAGGAACGAGCCGACGTCGGACACCTCGATCGCGAGCGTCGCCGGCCAGATCGCGGACGGCGAGGCGGCGCCATCCCGCGTCGCGAGCCTCTCGTACAAGGCGTTCTGGAGGATGTTCTGTTCCAGGAACGCCTCGAGCGCGCCGGCCCTGGCGAGGAGGGCGGCGACGACGGCGGCCAGCGAGCCCGCGCCGAGCCAGACCCCCGGGAAGCCCGGTCTCGGTCCGAGCCGCGCGTCGGCTCGGGCGAGGGCGTAGAGGACGAGCGCGACGGCGACGCCCGGGACCATCCTCTGCGAGGAGAGCGCGGCGAGGGCGAAGGCCGCCCCGGACGCAAAGGCTTCCCGCCGCGCTCCGGGTCCGCGGCTCCCGAGGCTCCTCTCCGCGAGCAGGAGGCCGATGACGAAGAAGCAGTTCATCGGGACGTCGATCCGGTACTCCACGGCGAACGTGGAGAACAGGACGGACGACGCGAGGAGCGCCAGGGCGGCGAAGGAGGCGGCGGGAGGGCCTCCGCGACGACGGAGCAGGTGGACGAACGCGACGCCGAACGCGATCCACAGGACGGACTGCAGGGCGCGCAGCCGGACGACGTCCGCGACGGAGGGAGGGTCCCCGAGCCGGACCCAGGCGGCCATCGCGTACCACTGGAGCGGGAAGTGGTGCTCCCAGAAATCCCGATACGGGACGAGGCCTTCGTGGACCCGGACGGTCGCGGCCACGAACTCGGACTCGTCCACCGCCACGGCGCGGCTGAGCAGGAGCGCGAGAGGCAGCGCGAGGGTCAGGACGAGTCCGCCGGCCGCGAGGACGAGCCGGCTCGGCGGGCGCTTCGCGGGAGCCGGTTCCACCCGGGCATTCTCCTACGGCCGTTCGAGCAGCCGCTACGGGGCGCGGCGTTCTCCGTCGGCGGTGCCCGCCGCGCGCGTCTCGCGCGCCTCCTCGTGGTACTCGTCGTCGACGTTGACGGCCCAGAGGTCGTTCGAGGCGCCGTAGAGGTTCCGCACGGCGTAGAGCCCAGTCACCATCGCGTGGTCCTGGTTGTTGTACCGGTGCATCCCGTTCCGCCCGACCTGCTGGAGGTTTGGGAGCCGCTCCTCGAGGAAGCGCCGGACGACGTCGACCTTCTCCGAGTACCCGGGGTCGTACATCGGGTAGGTCTTCGGCATCCTCACGACGGCGCCGTCGAGGACCCGGGCCCCCTCCGGGACGAGGCCCGTCTTCGTGATCTCCGCCCGACCCGTCTCGAGGAGCTCGTCGTCGGGCGCGGACCAGACCGGGTCGGTGTCGAAGCAGAAGTACTCGAGGCCGAGGCAGGTGACGCCGGGTCGGGGAACCATCGCCGCCGACCAGTTCCCGAAGTTCTGGACCCGGCCGATCCGCACCTCGGGGCTGTGGATGTAGACCCAGTTGTCGGGGAAGAAGCGCTCCCCCTCGAACATCAGCGCGACGAGGATGTAGTCGCGGTAGCGGAGGGCGCGGGCCGCATCGAGGACCTCCTGCGGCGGCGGCGGGTCGAGGGCGAAGACGGCGTCGGAGAGGGCCATCGAGGAGACGTAGGCATCGCCCGAGAACGACTCCCGTCCGGCGGGGCCGTCCGTCTCGATCGCGGTGACGCCCCGCCCGTCCTGCCAGGCGATCCGCGCGACGCTCCGACCGAGGAGGACCCGGGAGCCCCGCTCCTGGAGGCGGGCGGTGAAACGCTCCCACATCTGCCCCGGGCCGAGGCGCGGGTAGTCGAACTCCTCGATCAGCGTCTTGACGCTGCGGTCGGGCTTCACCGCGTGCCAGACGGCCTTCCAGAGGGAGAGGCCGCGGATCCGCTGGGCCGCCCAGTCCGCCCGGATCTGCGTGCAGGGGACGCCCCAGACCTTCTCCGTGTACGTCTTGAAGAAGATCGAGAAGAGGCGCCGGCCGAAGCGGTTCGAGACCCACGTCTCGAAGTCCTCCTCGGGGCTGCGCGGGGCGAGGCGGGCCGCGAGGAAGCTGAGGCCGCAGCGGAAGCTCTCGAACGTGCCGAGGCCGAAGAACGCCTCGAACGGCTTGAGCGGGTAGGAGAAGAGCTTGCGGCGGTAGAGGATGCGCGACTGCCGCGGGACGCGCAGGAAATCGTCCGCGAGCATCTCGTGCCAGAGCTCCTCGACCTCGCGGACCTTCGTGAAGAACCGGTGGCCGCCGATGTCGAACCGGTACCCGCGCCGCTCGACGGTCCGGGCGATCCCGCCGACGAGGTCGTCGCGCTCGAGGACCGTCGCCGTTCCCCCGTGGCGGGCGTTCTCCCAGGCCGCGGTGAGCCCCGCCGGCCCGGCGCCGACGACGACGAGGGAAAGCGGGTGCGGGTCGGTCGAGGTGTCGGTCATCTGCGTGCGCTCTTCGGGAGGGCCTGCCGCCCCGAGGCCGGGCGGCGACGCCCCACGGGGAGTGTCGCACGGCGGGGCGAGCGGGGCGGCGCGGAGTTGCGCCGCGACGGCTCAGATCGAGATCGAGCCCTTTCGGAACGCCGTCTTCCCGAGGCGCGCGTCGACGACGACCGGCCGGCCGGCCCGGGCGAGGCCGAAGGCCTCCGCGAGCACCGTGCGGCGGCGCGCCGGGTCGTCGAGGAGGAGACCCTCGCCGCCGAGGCCGCGGGCCGCCGCGTAGTAGTCGGTGGTGCGCAGGACGGTCCCGACGTCGTCCCCGAGCACCTCCACCTGCTCGCGGGCGATCTGCGTCCAGGCGGCGTCGTTCCCGATCACGGCGACGACGCCGAGCCCGTGCCGGACGAACGTGTCGATCTCGACGAGGCCGTAACCGGCCGAGCCGTCTCCCCAGAGGAGGAGGACGGGCGCCCCGGGACGGCAGAGGGCCGCTCCGAGCGCGAAGCCGGCGCCGACGCCGAGCGTCCCGAAGACGCCCGGGTCGAGCCAGGAGAGGGGCGCCCGGGGGCGGAGGACGTAGGAGGCGGTGGCGACGAAATCCCCTCCGTCGGCGACGACGAGGCCGTCTTCCGGCAGGGACTCCTCGAGGCTGCGGCAGAGCGCGACCGGGTCGAGCGCGCCCCGCTCCCCATCCGGAGCGGCGGAGATCTCCGCGTCGCGGGCGGCGTCGCGCTCCCGGAGGCGCGCGAGCCATTCCGGGCGGGGAAAGCCGCCCGGGACGGCGTCGGATAGGTCCCGGAGGAAGAAGCCCGGGTCGCCGCCGACGCCGAGCGTCGGCCGGCGGTTGAGCGACCGGGCCGCGGAGTCGCGGTTCGCGGAGATGACGGCCGCGCTCCGGCCGATCTGCCGGCCGTAGTCGAGCCGGAAGTCGCACGGGACGCCCGCGAGGAGGACGAGGTCGGCCTCCCGGAGCGCGTTCGTCCGTCGATGGCGGCACTGCAGGGGAGAGGCGGGGCCGAGGAGCCCGCGCGCCATTCCCGAGAGGAAGACCGGAAGGCCGAGCGCGCGGACCGCGCGGGCGAGGTCGTCGGCCTCGGCCGGAGCGAGGAGCGCGCCGCTCCCGAGGAGGAGGACGGGGCGGGCGCTCCGGCCGAGGAGGAACGCGGCCGTCCCGACGCTCCCGGCCTCGGGGCGCGGCAGCGCGACGGGCGCCGGCTTCCGCGGGTCGGTCCCTTCGACACCGGCGAAGAGCGCGTCGAGATGCCGCTCGAGGTACCAGCGCGTCGCCCTCGCGACGAACCCTGCCGGCGCGTCCGCCTTCGAGGCGTACCAGCCGCGGACGACGCTCTCGGGGTAGAGGAGGTCGACGGGGCACTCCACGAAGACGGGGCCCGGCACGCCCTCGCGTGCGACGGCGAACGCCTCCTCGAGCGCCGGCACGAGGTCGCGGAGTTTCCCGACGCGGAGCGCGCGCTTCACGGCCGGAGAGGCGAGCGCGATCTGGTCGACGTCCTGGAGGGCGCCGCGCCCGCGCAGGACGGTCGCCGTGGCGCCGCCGAGGAGGACGATCGGCGTCTGGGCGAGGCGCGCGTTCTGGAGCGCGGTCAGGGCGTTCGTGACGCCGGGGCCCGCGGTGACCGCGGCGACGCCGGGCGTCCCGGTGAGCCGCGCCACGGCGTCCGCGGCGAAGACGGCGGTCGCCTCGTGCCGGGTGTCGACGACCCGCACGCCCCGGGCCTTCGCCGCGGCGAGGATCGGCGAGATGTGCCCGCCGCAGAGCGTGAAGAGGAATCGGACGCCGTGGCGGAGGAGGACCTCCGCGACGAGCTCTCCGCCGGACGCCTGCGGCGCCCGATCGTGGCGTTCACTTCGGACCTGAGGGCTCATGCGGATCTCTGTCTCGGAGATTACCAGCGGTCGCGCTGGGCCGTCGGTGCCGCCCGGCGTACGATTCCCCGAAGCAGCCGATGGCAGCGAGCGAGGGGATTCGGAACGACGGGCGATCGGAAGCCGGGGAGAGCGCGCGGGAGACGCCGGACGCATTCCTTCTCGAGGTGGACGGGTTGCGCCTGTTCCCCGTTGCGGCCGTCGTGCTGTCCCTTCTCGCGCCGGCCCTCCTCCTTCTCCTCGCGCCCTTCAACCCGGACGAGGTGGAGTACTTCCGCGCGTCGCGGTGGGTGGCATCGGGACTGGTTCCCTTCCGGGACTTCTGGGAGCACCACCTGCCGCTTCACTGGGTCCTCCTCGCCCCGTTCGCGCCGTTGACGCGTGCGGCGACGGTCGAGAGCCTCCTCGTCCTGAGGCTCGCTCAGCTTCCCCTTCTCGCGGCCACGGCCTTCTTCGCCGTGCGCATGCTCCTTCGGGCGCGTGTGAGCCGCGCCGCGAGCTTCTTCGGCCTGTCGCTCTTCTTTCTCGCGATCCACCGCTCCGCCGTCGAGATCCGGATCGACGTCTCGATGAACCTCTTCCTTCTCGCCGGAATCCTCGTCCTGACGACGGGCGGTGACACCCGCGCCCGCCGTCCCGAGCTCCCTTTCCTCGGAGGCGTCCTGCTCGGCCTCGCCTGCCTCGCGTCCCAGAGAGCGATTCCGATGGCACTCGTCGCCGCAGCGGCGTCGTCGATCCCGGAGCTGGCCTCGGGAACGCCGCTCTCGCTGCGCTCGCTCGTCCGGCGTCCGCTCTTCGCCGCGGCCGGCCTCGCGACGATCGCGATCGCGGCTCTCGTGGCGGCGTGGGCCCTGGGCGCCCTTCCGGCGCTCTGGGAGAGTTGCTTCCGGCAGAACTTCCTCTACGAGCGACTCTCGGAGCGGGACGCTCGCGGTCCTTCCGCTCTCGACTGGGCCCGTCGATTCCTTCTCCGGCCCGGGGCCGTCGCCCTGGTCGCTCTCGGAATCGGAGGCGGCGTCCAGGGCCTTCTCAACGTCAGGACTCGCGCGCTGAGCGCCGTCGTCGTCATCCTCGCGATGGCCCAGGTCGCGTTCCTGGCCTCGATCCGCTCTCCGTTCCCGTACCAGTTCCAGACCCTCTTCTGGCTCCTCGCCCTCCTCGCGGCCCTGGCACTCGATGCCGTGATGCGCATCAGTCGACGTGCCGCCGTGGGAGCCGCGAGCGCGGTGACGATCCTCGCGGCGGCGGGGGCGTACCACGCCGTCGGTGCGGTCCGGTGGCCCGTCCTGTCCGAGACGCTCGCGCACCAGGATCACGTCCTCAGGACGGTGGAGCGGCTCTCTCCCGCCGAAGGCGTCGTTCTCGAGGGTTGCGGTTTCGCGGTGAACCGACGGCCTGCCATGAAGACCTGGTTCCTCCCCTCGCTGGCGCGGGACCTCATGGCGGCCGGATTCATCGAGTCTCCGAAGGTGGCGGACCTCGAATCGCGGCGGATCGCGCTGGTGGTCGCGGACAGCCGGCTCCTGGAAACCGCGAGGGGGGACGAGAGGCTCGGGACCTTCCTGGCGCGGAGCTTCTTCCCGCTGGAGCGGTTCGTCTGGGCGCCGGCGCCGAATGCCCGGCTCGGCCCCGGCGAGAGGGCCGAGTGGACGGTCATGACGGATGGCCCCCACCGGGTCGTCGAGCTGCCTTTGCAGGCGCTGGACGCCTGGTTCGAAAGCCCCTGGTCGTTCCCGTTTCAGAGGCCGACGACGAGTGCGGCGTTTCGCGTCGACGTCACGAGGCTCCGCTCTCCGGACCCGCTCGCGATTCGGTTTCTCGTCGACGGCGTCGCGCTCGAGCCCGATCCGGGCGGCCTGGTCTTCCTCGGGGCCGGCGCACGCCTCGGGGCGGAGAACGTGTCCGAGACGACCCGAGCCGTGCTCCTCCTCCCCGCCCGCTACCGCGTCGTTCTGGACGCGCCGTTCCCGTCGACCTACATCGAGCCGAATCTCGAGTTCTGAGCGAGCAGCTCCGCCAGCCGCGTGACGCGGCTCCCCGCGGAGGAGCGCCGGGCGGCGACGGCGATCGCCCTTCGGTCGCCGACGAGGACGACGAGCTTCCGTCCCCGCGTCATCGCCGTGTAGAGGAGGTTCCGCTCGAGCATCGCGTAGTGGGTCATCGCGAGCGGCACGACGACGGCCGGGTATTCCGATCCCTGCGACTTGTGGATCGTCGTCGCCCAGGCGAGCTGGAGGACGTCCAGCTCGTCGAATGCGTAGGCCACCTCGCGGCCGTCGAAGGAGACGCGGAGCTCGCTCTCGCCGGGGTCGACGGCCGTGACGAGGCCGAGGTCGCCGTTGTAGACCTCTCGGTCGTAGTCGTTCTCCACCTGCATGACGCGGTCGCCGGGGGCGAGGTCCTGGCCGAAGCGGGAGACGCGGGGCGCGCCGTCGGGGTTCAGCGCCTTCCCGAGAGCCTCGTTGAGCGCTCGCGCGCCGAGCGGCCCGCGGTGGACCGGGACGAGGACCTGGACGTCCCGTCGCGGGTCGAGGCCGAAGCGGCGCGGAATCCGCTCGGAGACGACCTCCACGACGCGGCGCGCGGCCTCCTCGGGCTCCTTCGCGTCGAAGAAGAAGAGGTCGGTCCCGGCCGGGTTCGTCAGGTCGGGAAGGTGCCCCTCCCGGACCCGGTGGGCCCCGACGACGATCCGGCTCTCGGCCGCCTGCCGGAAGACCTCGGAGAGGCGGACCGAGGGGACGGCAGAGGACGAGAGGACGTCGCGCAGGACCTGCCCGGGTCCGACGCTCGGGAGCTGGTCGGCGTCGCCGACGAGGAGCAGGGCCGCGCCGTCCGGGATCGCCTCGAGGAGCGCGCGGGCCAGAAGGACGTCGACCATCGAGACCTCGTCGACGACGACGAGGTCCGCTTCGAGCGGGTTGTCGCGCCCTCGGCGGAAGCGCCCCGTCGACGGGTCGACCTCGAGCAGGCGGTGGATCGTCTTCGCCTCGGACCGGGTGCTCTCGGAGAGCCTCCTCGCCGCCCGGCCCGTCGGCGCGGCGAGGGCGATCCGGAGCGCGCGGTCGAGGACGATCCGGAGGAGGGCGTCGACGAGCGTCGTCTTCCCGACGCCGGGGCCCCCCGTGAGGACGAGGACCTTCGAGCGGAGGAACGTGGCGACGGCCGCCCTCTGGCTCGCCGAGAGGGAGATCCCGGTCCGCGCCTCGACCCACGGAACCGCTTCCTCCGGATCGATCCGCTTCCAGGGGGGGGCGCCCGCGGCGAGCGTCGCGAGGCGGGCGGCGACGGCCCGCTCGGCCGCGTGGAGCGCGGGCAGGAAGACGCACGGCCGTCCCCCCGCCTCCTCCGGGACGAGCCGCGCCTCGGCGAGCTCCAGCTCGAGCGCCTCGGCGACCTGCGTCTCCGGCCGGCCGAGCAGCTCGGCGGCGCGCGGGATCAGCGCCTCGCGCGGGAGGCCGCAGTGCCCCTCGTCGAGAGCCGTCGCGAGCACGTGCGAGAGGCCCGCCCGGACGCGGACCATCGCGTCCTCGGGGATGCCGAGCTTCCTCGCGAGGGCGTCGGCCGTCACGAAGCCGATCCCGCGGACGTCGCGCGCGAGGCGGTACGGGTCCTCCGAGACGACGGAGATCGCGTCGGCGCCGTAGGTCCGGTAGATCCGCACGGCGCGCGAGGTCCCGACCCCGTGCGCGTGGAGGAACAGCATGATCTCCCGGACGGCCCTCTGCTCGGCCCAGCTCGCGACGATCCGCTCCGCCCGGAGCGGACCGACGCCCGGCACCTCGAGGAGCCGCGCCGGCTCGGACTCGATCACCCCGAAGACGCCGGTCCCGAACGCCTCGACGAGCCGCCGCGCGAAGTGCGGCCCGACGCCGCGGACGAGCCCCGAGGCAAGGAAGCGCTCGATCCCCTCGGCCGAGGTCGGGGCCACCGTCGTCAGCGTCTCGGCCCGGAACTGGGGCCCGTGCTTCGGGTCGTTCGTCCAGCTCCCCGACGCGCGCACCTCCTCTCCCGCCGAGACCGCCGCCGCGTGGCCGACGACGGTGGCGGCGTCGTGCCTCCCGCGGACGCGGACCCGGAGGACGACGAAGCCCGACTCCTCCGAGCGGAACGTCACCCGCTCCACCTGGCCGGCGAGGAGCTCCCGATCGGGCGGCGCGGCTTCGGCCTTCATGCGGCGAGGATCGTACGGGAGAGAATGGCGGCTGTGAGGCTCCTCCGCGCCGCCCCCGCACTCCTCTCCGCCGTCCTCGTCGCCGGACCGGCGTCCGCGCAGGAGCCGTCCCGGAAGGGGAGCATCACCGCAAAGGCCGGGGTGGAGAAGGTCCTCGTCGACGCGCACGTCCTCGCCCCCGGCGGCGGGACCCTCCTCGGCCTGACGCCCTCGGACTTCCTCCTCCAGGTCGGAGGCGAGGAGGTGCCGGTGGAGGACGTGGAGTTCGTCCCGGCGGACCGGTCCGAGCTCCCGCCTCCGGCCGCGGGCGGGGCGGTGGAGCCGGGGACTCCCGAGTTCCCCGACGGCAGGCTGATCGTCCTCTTCTTCCAGGCCGACTTCGGACGGCATCGCGTCAAGGGGCAGATGCGGATGGCGAACGAGATGGTCCGCTTCCTCGACCGCCTCCTCCCGACCGACCGCGTCGCGGTCGTCTCGTACGACTCGCACCTGAAGCTCCGGCTCGACTTCACCGACGATCGGAAGGCGATCCACAGCGCCCTCTTCGACACGCTGAAGATCGGAGGCGCGCCCGACATGCCGCCGCCGAAGCCGTTCCCCTCCCTGGCGGCGCACCTCGACGTGAAGGAGGCACGGGCCGCCGCGAACGTGGAGCGGGGGCTCTACGTCGTCGCGAAGGCGCTGGAGAGGATCCCGGGCGGCAAGTCGATGTTCTTCCTCGGCTGGGGACTCCACGTCAACCGGGCTCCGGCCGACTGGAAGTGGCACGCCCTCGCCGTGAACGCGCTTCAGGTCGCGCGCGTGAACGTTTTCACGCTCGACGTCTCGGACGCCGACTGGCACACGCTCGAGGGGACGCTCAAGCAGCTCGCCGGCCTGACCGGCGGAACGTACGCCAAGACGCACGTCTTCTCGAGCCAGGCGCTCGACCTCGCGTTCCGGGCGATCGAAGGTCGCTACGTCGTCATCTTCAGTCGCCCAGACCGTCCGCCCGGCCGCCACGCGATCGACCTGTCGCTCCGGACGAAAAAGGGGCGGGTCCTCGCCCGCCCCTTCTACGACGACCCCTGAACGGGCCTCTGCCGCCGGGCGCTCGGGGGCGTGCGCCCCCCGAGCCCGGTCCGCCTCAGGCGGCGGCCCGGTCCTTCGCTTCCTGCTTCTCGATCCAGCGGTTGAAGGCCCACATGGAGACGGCCGAGAGGAAGCCGATGGCCATGAGGAGGAGCCAGCCGCGCGACGCCGCGACCCGGTCCAGCTCGAGGAGACCGTCGGGGCGGGTCGTGGCCCCCTTCGCCATGACGTCGTTGAAGATCCAGGCGCCGACCGGGCCGCCCGTCAGCGAGCCGATCGCGAGCGGGAGGTTCGCGTAGCCGAGGAAGAGCCCCTCCTGCCCCTTCGGCGCGAGGGCGCCGATGTACTCGTACATGCGC
>JAGOBQ010000611.1 GCA_017999215.1 Thermoanaerobaculia bacterium | reverse complement strand
GCGCTCGCCGAGCGCGACGACGCGGCCGTGCGCGTCGCCGAAGACCTGGATCTCGACGTGCCGCGGGTGCTCGAGGTAGCGCTCGGCGTAGAGCGTCGGGTCGCCGAACGCGGCCTCCGCCTCCCTCCGGCACGACTCGACGGCCGGGGCCAGCTCGGCCTGGGCGCGGACGACGCGCATTCCCTTCCCGCCGCCGCCGGCCGAGGCCTTCACGACGAGCGGGAAGCCGACCTTCGCGATCCCGTCGGGGGACAGGTCGTGCGTCCCGGGGACGACCGGGACCCCGGCCGTCCTCATCCGTTCGCGCGACGGGACCTTCAGCCCCATCGCCTCGATCGCCTCGGGGGGAGGCCCGATCCAGACGAGCCCGGCGTCGAGGACGGCCCGCGCGAACGCGCCGTTCTCGGAGAGGAAGCCGAAGCCCGGGTGGACCGCGTCGGCGCCGGTGGCGCGGGCGGCCTCGAGGACCTTCGACCCGACGAGGTACGACTCCCGCGCCGGCGCCGGGCCCAGGACGACGAGCTCGTCGGCCAGGCGGGCGTGCCGCGACGCGACATCGGCCTCGGACGCGACGGCGACCGTGCCGAATCCGAGCGTGCGGCAGGCCGTGAGGACGCGGACGGCGATCTCCCCCCGGTTCGCGACGAGGACCTTTCGGAACGGGCGGACGTTCACGAGCCGCTCCTCTGCCCCGTTTCCCGGGCCCACGACGGGGGTCGCTTCCCGAGGAACGCGTCCATTCCCTCCTGCCCTTCCGGAGAGACGCGGCGCGCCGCGATGACGCCGGCCGCCTCCGCGAGCGCCTCGCCCGTCGGAACGCGCCCCATCCTCTTCGCGAGGCCCTTCGAGACGGCGAGCGCCTCCGGCCCGCCGAGGAGGAGGGCGTCGACGACGCGATCGACCTCGGCGTCCAGCTCGGCCTCCGGGACGACGACGTGGACGAGCCCGGCGCGGAGCGCCTCGTCGGCGCCGAAGCGCTCGCCCGTCAGGAACCAGCGGCGCGCGTGCGACTCGCCGACCTTCCGGACGACGAACGGCGAGATGACGGCCGGAACGATTCCGAGGCGGACCTCGGTCGTCCCGAGGAGCGTCCCCTCGGCGCAGACGGCCACGTCGCAGACGGCCACGAGCCCCGCCCCTCCGCCGAGCGCCGCGCCGTGGACGCGGCCGACGACCGGCTTCGGGCAGGAATCGATCGCGAGGAACATCCGGCCGAGCGCCTCGGCGTCGCGCCGGTTCTCTTCCTCGCCCCAGGTCACCATCCTCTTCATCCAGGAGAGGTCGGCGCCGGCGCAGAAAGCCTTCCCGTCCCCCGCGAGGACGACGACTCGGACGGAGGCGTCCGACGAGAGCGCCGCGAACGTCGCGGTGACCTCCGCGATCGACGCGTCGTCGAACGCGTTCCGGAGCTCGGGACGAGAGAGGACGACGCGGACGACGCCGGCGCGCGGGCGCTCCAGGCGGAGAGACGCGCTCAACGCAGCACCTCGATCGTCCCGGACGCCGCGAGCGGGAGCTTCACGTCGCCCGTGCCGAGCTTCAGGACGATCTCCCCCGTCAGCCGGCCCGAGAGGCGCCCGCCCGACGCCACCGCCTTCCCCGCCGCGCCGAGCGCGGCGGCGTTCGAGACGGTCAGCGGGAGAGCGATCTCGTTCTCGCGAGACGGGCGGACGATGACTCCCTGCCGGCTCCCGCGCGCGACCGCGCGCCCGCCCGAGGCCAGCTCGTAGCGGAGGCCCCGGAGGGAGACGTCGAACCGGAACGGGTTGAAGACCGCGAGCCGGGCCTCTCCCTTCGTCTCGGCCAGGCCGAGGCCCGAGATGCGCGACCCGGCGAAGCGGACGAAGCCGTCGGCGAGCTCGCGGTGCGCGACGAGGTCCGCGGTGCCAGGCCGGAGCGCGCCGGCCGCGTCGACCGTCACGGCGGTCCCGGCCTCGCCGGCGAGCGTCCCTTTCAGCGTGACCGGCAGGGCCGTCGGGCTCCCCTTCTCCACGATCCCCTTCGGCACCTTCGCCAGGTCGATCTCGGCGAGGAAGACGGCGTCGAAGCCTGCGCCCGAGCGCTGCACGGCCACCTTCACCGGCTGCACGAGCGGCACGGGAACGCCCCAGGCCGTCGCCTCGCCCCGGAACTTCTGCGTCGACCCCCGCGCCGCGTGCGGGAGCGAGGTCCGGACGAAGAGGAAGGCCTTCTGTCGCGTCAGGGAGGTGACCTCGACGGAGCGGATCTTCCCCTTCGGCGCCGTCGCGGCCGGGGTGGGAAGGGCCGCGAGGAGGGAGACGAGGAGGAGCGGAAGGGCCCGGGTTCGCTTCACGTCGCGCCTCACATCCGGAAGACGCCGAACGACGTCTCCGGCATCGGCGCGTTGTGGCAGACCGAGAGGGCGAGGGAGAGGACCTTCCGGGTCTCGGCCGGGTCGAGGATCCCGTCGTCCCAGAGCCGGGCCGTGGCGTAGTAGGGGCTCCCCTCGGACTCGTACTTCTCGAGCGTCGGTCTCTTGAACGCGGCTTCCTCCTCCGGAGTCATCGGGGGCTGCCCCTGCCGCTCGCGCTGCTCGTTCTTGACGGTCGAGAGGACCCCGGCGGCCTGCTCGCCTCCCATGACGCTGATTCGCGAGTTGGGCCAGCTGAAGAGGAATCGCGGCTGGTAGGCGCGGCCGCACATGCCGTAGTTGCCGGCGCCGAACGAGCCGCCGACGAGGAGCGTCAGCTTCGGGACGGCGGCGTTCGCGACGGCGTGGACCATCTTCGCGCCGTCCTTGGCGATGCCGCCGTGCTCGTAGGCCTTCCCGACCATGAAACCGGTGTTGTTCTGGACGAAGAGGAGCGGCACCCGCCTCTGGCAGGCCATCTCGATGAAGTGGGTCCCCTTGAGCGCCGACTCGGAGAAGAGGACCCCGTTGTTCGCGAGGACGCCGACGGGCAGCCCGTGGA
>JAGOBQ010000609.1 GCA_017999215.1 Thermoanaerobaculia bacterium | reverse complement strand
GTACTGGCTCGCGAACCTCGACCTCGTCCAGCCGAAGCCGCGCTTCAACGTCTACGGCGAGCGGTTCCCGCTCTACTCGGCACCCGGCCACTTCCCGCCGGCGAAGTTCGTCCACGAGCTGCCGGGTCGGACCGGTTTCGCCGTGAACTCCCTCGTCGCCGACGGCGTCATCGTGAGCGGCGGGACGGTGCGCGAGTCGGTCCTCGGAAGCGGCGTCTACGTCCACAGCTGGGCGACGATCGAGAAGTCGGTCCTCCTCGGCGGCGCGCTCCGGGGCGGCGTCCACACCGAGACGAGCATCGGACGCCACTGCCGCGTGAAGAACGCGATCATCGACAAGAACGTCCACCTCTCCGAGAACGTCACGATCGGCTTCGACCGCGGCGACGACGAGAGGAGGGGGCTTCGGACCGTCCCGATCGCCGGGAGCGCCGAGCACATCGTCGTCGTCCCGAAGGACTTCGCCCTGTAGGGGGCGGGCCCGCTCTCGGCGGACGGCCCGGTCCGCGCTACGATGGCCGGCTGGAGGTCGGCGCGGATGGCCTGGGGCGGGTCCCGGAGGACGATCGAAGTGGCGAGCGCGGCGCGGCCGGCGGAGCGGATGGTCCGCGTCGGCTGCCCGGCCCACAATTGCGGCGGCCGCTGCGTCCTCCTCGCGACCGTCCGCGACGGACGGATCGTCCGGCTCGAGGCCGACGACCGCCCCGACGTCCTCGAAGCCCCGCAGCTCCGGGCTTGCGCCCGCGGGCGGGCCTACCTCCGCCGCCAGTACCACCCCGACCGGCTCCTCCACCCGCTGAAGCGGGCCGGCAGGCGCGGGGAAGGGAAGTTCGTCCGGGTCTCCTGGGGCGAGGCGCTCGACCTCGTCGCCTCGGAAATGCGCCGCGTGCGGGAGACGCACGGCCCCGGCGCCCTCTTCGTCCCCTACGGGACGGGCTCGTACAACCAGACGAACGGCTCGCACGTGGCGCGGCGGCTGATGAACGTCGCCGGCGGCTGCCTCGGGATCTGGAACAGCTACTCCTGGGCGGCGATCAACGTCGCGACACCGACGGTCTACGGCACGCTCACGACCGGCAACCAGCGCCAGGACTGGCTGAACGCGAAGCTGATCCTGATGTGGGGCTGGAACCCGGCGGAGATGCGCGACGGGACGAACAGCGACTACTTCGTGAAGCTCGCGCGGGAGCGGGGCGCCCGCGTCGTCTGCATCGACCCGCGGCACAGCCTCTCGGCGGCCTCTCTCGCCGACGAGTGGGTCCCGATCCGCCCCGGCACGGACGCGGCGCTCATGACCGCGATGGCCTTCGTCATGGTGACCGAGGGGATTCACGACGAGGAATTCGTCCGAACGCACTGCGTCGGCTTCGACGCCGCGCAGATGCCGCCGGGCTGCGAAGGGGAGGAGAGCTGGCTCGACTACCTCCTCGGCGTGAGCGACGGCGTTCCGAAGACGCCCGAGTGGGCCGAATCGATCACGACCGTGCCGCGGGAGACGATCGCGCGCCTCGCTCGCGAGTACGCGACGATTCGCCCCGGCGTCCTCTACCAGGGATACGGGATGCAGCGGCGGGCGTACGGCGAGCAGGTCGTCCGGGCCGGCTGCGTCCTCGCGGCGCTGGCGGGGAACGTCGGCGTGAGCGGCGGCTGGGCCTCGGGCCTCGGCAACCAGGCTCCCGACGGCGGCCCCGCCTGGACCGTCTTCCCGACCGGAGCGAACCCGTTCGGCGCGGCGATCCCGTGCTTCCTCTGGACCGAGGCGGTCCTCCGGGGCCGCGAGATGGGGGAGGAGGACGGCGTCGTCTTCTCGGGGACCGTCGCGCGCGGCCGCGACGCAGCGACCCTCTTCGGGGCCGAGCCCTCTTCCCGCCGCCTCGGGACCGACGTGAAGCTGATCTACGCGGTCGCGACGAACGCGCTGATCAACCAGCACGCGAACGTGAACCGGACCGCGCGGATCCTCGCCGACGAGTCGAAAGTGGAGTTCCTCGTCGTGCAGGACAACTTCCTGACGCCGACGGCCCGCTTCGCCGACGTCGTCCTCCCCGCCTGCACGCAATTCGAGACGTGGGGCGTCGAGGACGGGTGGAAGTACGGCGACGAAGTGATCCTCATGCCGAAGGTCGTCGAGCCTCCCGGCGAGTGCCGGAGCGACTACCGGATCTGCGCGGACCTCGCGAAGCGCCTCGGAGTGGAGGAGGCCTTCACCGAGGGGCGCGACGAGCGGGGCTGGGTGGCGTGGGTCCTCGACCGCTACCGGGAGACACGCTTCCCCGACCTGCCGCCGATCGATGACCTCCTCGAGAAGAACGTCGGCGTCTGGGCGGAGCCGGTAACCCGCCCTGCCGTGGCGTTCGAGGAGTTCCGGCGCGACCCGGAGGGGCACCCGCTCGACACCCCCTCGGGGAAGATCGAGATCTTCTCGAAGGCGCTCCACGAGAAGGGGCGGCCCGACGAGATCCCCGCCGTCCCGAAGTACGTCGAGGAGCGGGAGAGCCCGTTCGGCCCCGAAGCGGCGGCGTACCCGCTGCAGGTGATCGGGCACCACACGCTCCACCGCGTCCACTCCACGCACGACAACAACGACTGGCTGGAGGAGGCCTTCCCGCAGCGCGTCTTCCTGAGCCCGCTCGACGCCGGAGAACGCGGCATCGAGGACGGCGACGAGGTCCGGGTCTTCAACGCGCGCGGCGCCGTCCGACTCCGCTGCCGCGTCACGCCACGGATCCTCCCGGGCGTGATCGACATCCCGCAGGGGGCGTGGTGGACGCCCGACGAGCGGGGAGAGGACCGCCGCGGCAACGTGAACGTCCTGACGAGCGAGCGCTGGACGCCGCTCGCGTTCGGCACCGCGCAGCACACCGCGATGGCGCAGGTGGAGCGGATCGGAGAGGCGGACGGAAGCCGGAGGGCGCGGCGGCGCGCGCGCCCGGCG
>JAGOBQ010000102.1 GCA_017999215.1 Thermoanaerobaculia bacterium | reverse complement strand
GGCGCCGGGGTGCGGTGCCGCGGGGGGGTGCAGGGGCACCAGAGCGGCCGGGCGACCCTGGGGCTCGAGGTGCCGGAGGCGTGGCGACAGGAGTACGCGACGCTCCGCTCGAAGAACCACGCGGCGGGAGCGGCGGCGACGTTCGGTCTCGTCCTGACGGCGGTGGCGCTCGTGGCCGCGTTCTTCGGGCGCCTGCGCCGGCGGGACGTGCCGTGGCGCACGGCGATCGGCTTCGGGCTCGCGGGGGCGGCGCTCCAGGCCGCGTCGTCGCTGAACGAGCTGCCCCTCACGCTCTTCTGGTACGACACGACGGAGAGCTGGGGGAGCTTCCTGGGGCAGGCGCTCCTCGCGGACCTCGGGAGCGCCTGCCTCCTCGGCGTGGCGCTCCTCCTCCTCGTGGCGGGGGGAGAGCCGGAGTACCGGGAGGCGTATCCCGACAAGCCGGCGCTCGGACGCCTCTTCACGCGCCGGGCCTTCGGGACGAAGCGGTTCTTCCTCGGGCTCCTCGCGGGGTACGCGCTGACGGCCGGCTTCTTCGCCTGGCAGGTCCTCTTCTACCTCTCTGCGGAGCGGCTCGGCGCCTGGTCTCCGGCCGACGTCCCCTACTCGAACCTGCTCGGGACGATGTTCCCGTGGCTCGGCGTCCTCGTGATGGGCTTCGTTCCGGCGACGACGGAGGAGTTCTCGTCGCGGATGTTCTCGATCCCGTTCCTGCAGCGGTTCGCGCCGACCTGGGTGGCCGTCGGAGCGCCGGCGCTGATCTGGGGGTTCGCGCACGCGGGCTATCCGAACCAGCCGTTCTGGGTGCGCGGGGTCGAGGTCGGGCTGGCGGGCGTCGTCGTCGGCGTCGTGATGCTCCGGCGGGACCTCTTCCCTCTCCTCGTCTGGCACTTCACGGTCGACGCGGTCTACACGTCGCTCCTCCTGGTCCGCTCGTCGAACCCGTACTTCGTCGTCTCGGGCCTCCTTGCGGCCGGAGTCCTCCTCCTGCCCCTCGTCGTGGCCGGAGCGCTCGCGTGGCGCCGGGGGGGCTTCGCGCCGGAGTCCGGCCTGACGAACGGCGAGGTCGGGTCGGCGGCGCCGCTCCCCTCCTCCGGCGCGGTCGACGAGGCCCCGGCCGTCGCGGCGCCGAGGCCGCTCCCGACGCGGACCGTCGTCGCGGCCCTTGCGGGCGCCTCGGCCCTCGTCCTCCTCGGCGCGGCCGCGTTCCTGCCTTCGGGGAGGCTCGACGCGGACGCCCGCGTGACGCGGACGGAGGCGATCGCCGCCGCGCGCGCGTTCGTCGCCGGGGAGGGCGACGACCCGGCGCGCTACCTCGCGACCGCGCGGATCGACTCGGCGCTCCCCGCGCTCGAAGAGGCGGGCGAGACGGGGCGCGGGCTCCTGCCGTATCGCTGGGAGCGGAGCGCGGAGCGCTGGCTGCTGGAGACGGGCGATCCGGAGACGCTCCGTCGCTGGGCCGGAGGCGTCCTGCCCGGCCCGGTCTGGCAGGTGCGCCTCGCGCGCGAGCGGGACAGCCACGCGTGGTGGGTCGTCGTCGACGCACGCGACGGGAGGGTCGTCTCGTTCGCGCGCGACCTCCCGGAAGAGGAGGCGGGCGCGACCCTCGCGCCCGACGCGGCTCTCGCGCGGGCGAGGGAGGCGGCGCGAGCGCGCGGGATCGATCCCGACGGGCTGATCGTCACCTCGGCGGTCGAGAAGGAAAGGAAGGCGCGGAGGGACCACCGGATCGTCTTCGAGTCGACGAACGAGGCGGCGGGCGAGGCGGGCCGCCGCGTCCTGGTCGACGTCGCCGGCGGACGCCCGGGCCTCGTGGCGACCGCGCTGAAGCTGCCGGAGGAGTGGGTCCGCGAGCGCCGCCGGAGCACGGGAGCGACCTGGACGGCGCTCGGCCTGAAGGTGGCGGGGTTCGGGACGGTCTTGGGCCTCGGCCTCGTCGTCCTCCTCCTCGCGCACCGCGCGGGGCGCATCCGCTGGCGCGAGGCGTCCCGGCGGGCGGCGCTCCTGACGCTTCCGGCGTTCCTCGAACGCGCCTCCCGGCTGCCGACGCTGCTCCTCGCCTGGCCGCCGGAGACGCCGCTCGCCGCCTGGGCGGTTTCGGCGACGCTGGGAGTCCTGGTGGGCCTCCTCGCCTCGTACGCGCTCGCCCTCGTCGTGAGCGGTCTCGTGACGGCTGCGGCGCCCCACGCGCTCGGCCTCGTTCGCCGACCGATCCCGGGCGCGCGCGGCAGGGCGCTCCTCGCGGGAGGGGTGACGGCGCTCCTCGTCCTCTCGGCGCGTCGTCTCGCGGACGGCGTGCGCGGCCTCTTCCCGGCCTCGGCGGGTCTCGGGGGCCTCGACCTTCCGCCCGGCGTCGACGGCTGGCTGCCGGCGGCGTCGGCGCTCGCGTCGGCGACGGGGCTCGCGCTCCTCGCGGCGGGCGGCGCCGCGATCGCCGCGCTCCTCGCGAGGGAGCTCCGCCCGTCGCGCGCCGGCTGGCTCGTCCTCGGCCTCTCGGTGACGGGGTGCTGGGCGCCGCTCGAGGCGTCGGACGCCGCGGGGGTCGCCGTCCCTCTCGTCGTCGGGGCGCTTCCTGCGGCGGCGCTGGCGCTCGGGGCCGCGCTCCTGCTGAAGGACGATCCCCGGGCCTTCGCGATCGCGGCGGCCGGGATCGTCCTCCTGCCCCAGGGGGCGGCGCTCGCGGCATCGGGAGTGCCGTCCTGGGCGCTGAGCGGGGGCCTCTGCCTCGCGGCGGCGATCCTGGTCGCGCTCGCGCCCGTCCGGGGGGAATCGGGCGCTATTCCCCCGACGCCTTCGCCCCGCGCGGGCTGACGCGGCGCCACTCCGACTCGGAGAGGCGGTCGGCGGCGCCGCGCCCGACGGCGCGGTGCATCTCGACGAGGAGGCGGGCCGCCTCCTCGTCCTCGAGCGGCGGCGGTCCGAGGCGCGTGAGGAGCGCGTCCGGGTGCTCGGGCGAAAGGAATCGCGTCTTGAGCGTCGCGAGCGGGGCGAGCGGCCGGTAGAAGGCCTCGAGCCGCACCTCGGGGAGGGGCTCGAGCGGCGCGGCCGCGGACGCCGCCGTGCGCCGCGTCGGGGCGGGGAGCGCGGCCGGGGCCGCGCGCCGGGCGCGCGCCTCGCGCAGGCGCGCGAGGACCTCGTCCCGCCCCTTTCCACGGAGGAGGAGGAGGAGGAACGGATCGCGGTCGAAGCGCTCGGCGAGCGCGACGTGGACGGCCGCGGCGTGACGGCAGGCGGCGCCGTCGGGGCACGCGCAGGTGACCGCGATCTCGGTGGGGGAGACGGGGAGGAGCGCCCCGCCGGCGGCCGCGAAGACGTCGTCGGATTCCTCGGGAAGGATCCCCGAGAGGAGCTCCGCGACCGTGCGAGCCCGCTCGGCGAACGCCCTCAGCGCGCCGTCGAAGACCTTTTCGTTCAGGGTCCGGAGGCGCAGCCGGACGTTGAGGACCGACCGCCCCCGGTCGCGGACCTCCGCCTCGACGAGGCCGGGCTTGACCGAGAGGGCGGTGAGGGCCCCTTCGGCGACGAGCCCCCGCCCTTTCTCGAGCCGCGCCTTGCCCGCTCCGGAGGCGGCGGCGAGCCAGCGCCCGCCCCATCCCTCCGGGGCGGGCGGAGCGGCGGGGAGGTCGACGAGGCGCTTCTTCGCCGTCACGTCAGCTCCCTTCCCCGGCGTCGACGGCGTCGCGGGAGAGCGCCACGAGCTCCGCGAGCTCCTCGTTCGAGAGCTCGGTGATCCAGCTCTCGCCGGCTCCGATGATGGAGCGGGCGAGCTCCTTCTTCTCGTCGATCATGTGGTCGATCCGCTCCTCGAGCGTCCCGCGGCAGACGAACTTGTGGACCTGAACGTGCCGCGTCTGGCCGATGCGGAAGGCACGGTCGGTCGCCTGGTCCTCGACCGCCGGGTTCCACCAGCGGTCGACGTGGAAGACGTGCGAGGCGCGCGTGAGGTTGAGCCCCGCGCCGCCCGCCTTGAGCGAGAGGACGAAGAAGAGCGGCGGGTCGTCGTCCTCCTGGAAGCGGCGGACCATCTCGGCGCGCGCGAGGCGCGGGACGCCGCCGTGGAGGAAGAGGATCTCCTTGTCGAACTTGTCGCGCAGGGCGCGGACGAGGAGGTGCCCCATCTCGCTGAACTGCGTGAAGAGGAGCGCGGGGCGGTTCTCGGCCTCGGTCTCCTCGAGCATCGCGAGGAGGCGCGTGAGCTTGGACGAGCGGCCGTCGAGGCGGCTGCCGTCGCCGAGGAAGAGCGCCGGGTGGTTGCAGATCTGCTTGAGGCGGAGGAGGAGCAGCAGGACCTTCGCCCGCCGGCTCTGCCCCTGCGCCTTCCCGATCCCCTCGAGGAGCGCCTTCGTGGTGGCGCGGTAGAGCGTCGCCTGCTCGCGCGAGAGGCCGACCCACTCCTTCGTCTCGATCTTGTCGGGGAGGTCGGGGGCGATGGCGGGGTCGGTCTTCGTCCTGCGGAGGAGGAACGGGGACGTCAGCCGCCGCAGGCGCTCGCGGGCGACGGGGTCGTGGTGCCGCTCGATCGGGATGGAGAAGGCGCGCCGGAACGACTCGTCGGAGCCGAGGAGGCCGGGGTTGAGGAAGTCGAGGATCGCCTTCAGCTCGGAGAGCCGGTTCTCGAGCGGCGTCCCGGTGAGCGCGGCGCGCCGCGTGGAGCGGAGCGCGCGGACGGCGCGCGACTGCGCCGTGCCGGGGTTCTTGATGTTCTGCGCCTCGTCGAGGGCGAGGTACTCCCACGTGACCTCCGTGAGGAGGGCGCGGTCCCGGTGGGCGAGGGAGTAGGTCGTGACGAGAAGGTCGGTCTTCTTCACGAGGTCGTAGAAGGCGTCGCCCGAGGCCCGCTCGGGTCCGTGGTGGACGGCGACGGTGAGGGTCGGGGCGAAGCGGTGCGCCTCCTGGACCCAGTTCTCGACGACGGAGGTGGGGCAGACGAGGAGCGACGGGCGGATCGCCTCGCCCGCCTCGCGGGCGGTGAGGAGCGTCGCCAGGAGCTGGATCGTCTTCCCGAGCCCCATGTCGTCCGCGAGGCAGCTCCCGAGCCCCCGCGAGAGGAGGAAGCGGAGCCAGGTGACCCCCTTCTCCTGGTAGGGGCGGAGGCGGCCCTCGAGCTCCTTCGGCGTCACGAAGGGGGCGTCCTTCTCGGCGTCGGCCTGGAGGAAATCGGCCAGCCATCCGTCGGCCGTCAGCACGTCGACGCCCGGAGCCGCGTCGTCGTCCTCGTCGAGGCCGCTCGCCATGCGCAGGAAGTCGGCGAGGGTGGCGCGCCCGGAGGGCTTCTTGTCGAAGAGGGCGAGCGTGCGCTGGACGCTCTGCGGGTCGAGGAGGACCCACTCGCCGCGCACCTCCACGAGAGGCACCTTGCGGCTCGCGAGCTGCTCGAACTCCTCGGGCGAAAGGAGGAGATCGCCGACGGCGACCTTCCAGTCGAAGTCGACGAGGGTGCCGAGACCGAACCGCGTGACGGCGACGCCGCTCTTCCAGCGGCTCTCCGCGGCGTTGAGCCGGAGCGACGGCTTCGTCGTCCGTCCCTCGGCCGGGAGGAGGAGCTGGACCCCCGCCTCGGAGAGGAGCGGCGCGTCGGAGGCGAGGAAGCGCCAGGCCTCCTCGAGCGAGAGGGGGGCTCCGACGGGGTGCCGCTCCTCGAGGCTGCGCCGGATCGGATCGCAGAGCTTCGCGACGCCGCCGAGGCGGGCGAGGAGCGCCTCCTGCGGGTTCACGAAGCGCCGGCCGAGGCGCCGGAGGCTCGAGGCCGTCTCGTTCCAGATCTCCTCGGCGTAGAGCTTCAGGCTGGGGTCGTCCGCCGCCTCGAGGTGATAGCCGAGCCGCCACGAGGGGGCGCCCTCGGCCTCCGGCTCGGGAGGGAGGAGGCGCACGCCGAGGCGCAGCTCGCCCTCGGGCAACGCCTCGAGGAGCGGGACGCTCCAGGCGCCGAAACGCTCCGCGACGTCGGCCGGGACGGCCTCGGCGGCGCTCTCGTCCTCCCGCCCGTCGCGACGCACGGCGAGCCGCGCGAGCGCGTACCCCTCGGGGCCGGGGAGTCCGCGGCGACGCGACTCCGGCAGCGTCTCCGCGAGGAGGGCCCTCGCCGCGGCGTCGGTGAGGTCGTCGACGACGCCGCGCAGGAGGAAGGAGGCGGCCGGATAGAGGCCCTCAGAGATGGCGCCGGGCCACGCGATCGCGCGGCTGGCGGCGGGCATCGCCTGAGAGAAGACCTCGGCGCGCTCCTTCTCGTGAGAGTCGGTCAGGACCGGCCGCCAGCGGGCGTGGCCCTCCTCGATGGCCGGGACGAAACGTCTCCGGTGCAGGAGGTCGAGGACCCAGCCGGCGACGGCCGACCAGTACTCGGTGTCGTCCCCGAGGGAGAGGCCGGCGCGGTCGGGCTCCTCGGCGAGCGCGAGCAGGGCCTCGAAGGCGCGCTCGGCCGGGACGAGCAGACCCTCGACCTCCAGCGGCTTCAGGACCGTCTCGCCGGCCGCGTAGTCGCCGTCCTCGCGCAGGGAGGAGCGCGTGGGGACGGGGCGCGAGCGGAGCGTCGGGACCGTGAGGACGAGGCGGAGCGGCCGGGAGGCGCCCGTGGCGACCGCGAGCCCGGCCGACCGGAGCGCCGCCGCGAGGAGCGACGGGTCGACGTGGCGGGGATGCTCGGGACGCTGCCGGGCGCCGACGAACGGGCCTTCTCCCCAGAGGAAGAACCCCGTCCCGGGGAGTGGCCCTGTGGGGGGCAGCGGGTTGCCGTGGAGTACGAGCAAGCCGCCCATTCTCGCGCATTTCGACTCGGGCGGCGCGACCGGTTATCCTCCGCCCCTGCAACGATGAAGCCGTACGAGATCTTCCGCCGCCTCTCGACCGCCGAAGCCGACGCCCTCGTGTTCTCCGCCTGCGAGGACGACGAGATCCCCGACAAGGTCGCCGGGAGCGTCCTGACGCTCCAGCGCGTGCCGCTCAAGCGATTCGAGCGGATGACCGACGAGGTCCGGCGCGCCCTCGTGAGGAAGACGCTCCGCGACCGGCGGGCCGAGGACCTCGCGCTCTTCGTCCTCTCGGCCGGGCTCGTCCGGGCGCGGGGCGAGATGATCGAGGGCTTCCTCGCCTCGCTCGACCTGCCGCACGACGGCCCGAACCTGACCGCCGACGAGCCGGTGGCGGAGCCCCCGCGCGAGCGCCTCGCGAAGGCCGTGACGGACCTCGCCGGGAAGTACGGCGCGCGGGACGTGGCGCTCTTCCTCCACGCCTTCATCGAGCAGCCCGACGTGGCGTGGCCGGTCCTGGCCGAGCTCCTCGGCAGCGATCCGAAGCTCGCTCTGGACGATCGCTCCGCGGACTGAGGGGGCCGCCCGGCGGGACGGCGGCGTCCGGCCGGGCGTCGGCTAACATCCTCGTGCGCCCGCGCCCGAAGGCGCGCGGCCGGAGGTTGACCATGATCCCCGAGAAGCTGAAGGCCGCCCTCGACGAGCACGTCTCCGCGGAGGTCGGCGCCGCCTACCTCTATCTCGCCATGTCGGCCGACTTCGAGTCGAAGTCCTTCAAGGGTTTCGCGAAGTGGATGCGCGTCCAGTTCCAGGAGGAGATGGCGCACGCGCTGAAGTTCGTCGACTACATGCTCTCGCGCGGCGCGACGATCGGCTGGAAGGACGCGAAGGCGCCGGCGAGCACGTTCGGGTCGCCGCTCGAGACGTTCGAGAAGACGCTCGCGCACGAGAAGGACGTCACCGCCCGGATCCACAAGCTCTACCACCTCGCCGCGGCCGAGGGCGACACGGCCACCCAGGTCTTCCTGCAGTGGTTCGTGACGGAGCAGGTCGAGGAAGAGGCCCGCGTCACCGAGATCGTCGACAAGATCCGGATGGTCTCGGACCGCCCCGGCTCCGTCCTCTACCTCGACAAGGAATACGGCAAGCGCACCCCTTAACCCCCCCACCTGCCTCCGAGGTGCGCGCCCTCGTCGAGCGCACCTCGGAGAGGAGAGAGGGGTCAGGTCCGTTTTCCGTTGAAATGGGGGTCAGGTCCGTTTTCCGTGGGAAAATGGACCATGGCCCGCCCTATCCGGCTCGACTACTCGGGTGCGCTCTGGCACGTGACCGCGAGGGGAAACGAGCGGAAGCCGATCTACAGGGATTCCGAGGACTGCACGGCGTTTGTGGACGTCCTCGGGAGGACGGTGGCGAGATACCGCTGGCAACTCCACGCCTTCGTCCTCATGCCGAACCATTACCACCTCCTCGTCGAGACGCCGGTCGCGACACTCTCCCGCGGCATGCGACAGCTCGGGGGCGTCTACACGCAGCGCTTCAACCGGCGGTGGTCGCGGTGCGGGCACCTCTTCCAGGGGCGGTTCTTCTCGCTGCACGTGGAGCGTGAATCGCATCTGCTCGAGCTGGCGCGGTACATCGCGCTGAATCCCGTCCGGGCGGGCCTCGCGAAATCCGCAGCAGAGTGGCGATGGGGCAGCTACCGGGCGCTCGCCGGGCTGGAACCCACTGCGCCGTTCCTCGAGACGCGGTGGATTCGAGAGGCATTCGGGAGCCGGAGGCAGGCGGCAGAGCGTGCCTTTGCCGAGTTCGTCGACCGGCCGAACAGCTACGAACCGTGGTCGCGCGTACGGCATCAGGTCTATCTCGGAAGCGAGGAGTTCTGCGCCGACCGGCTCGGCCAGGCGCGGAGCGAGGGCGAGAGGAGCGGAGTCACGGCGAGACAGGCCCGTGGTCTCGCGACGGATCCGGACGGCTTCCGAGAACGCCTGCTGAAGGCGCGGATCCTCCGTCCCGGAGACCGCCGACGTCGGAACCTCGTTGGCCTGCTCCTCAGGGACGAGACGCTCGCGACGTGGGCGGAGGTCGGACGTGCGATCGGGCTCACGCCCGATGGGGCGCGGACCGCGGTCGCGGCGGTTCGTGCCGCTCTCGACGTAAATCAACGCCTTCGGCAAGACCTCGAGGCCCTGAAGGTCGCTCTTCAGGCGGCGCCGCCGGAGCGAGCGTGAGCTGCCGTGAGCCGTGGCGGCGGCTGGTTGTCTCGAGACGAACGCGAACCTGACGTCCCGCTCGCGCAACGGAAAACGGACCTGACCCCATCCCCCGAATGACCTCCTCCCCCGACCCCTTCCTCCGCTCCCTTTCAACGGAAAACGGACCTGACCCCATCCTGACCCCCATCCTGACTGGACTGTCCGCTCAGCTGCCCGTTGACCCGTACTTCGCGATCCCCTTTCGCCAGAGCGCGACGTTGAGGAGGGCGAGGAGGAGGGCGACGGCGGGGACGGCCCAGAAGAAGGGGAGGAACTCGCTCCGCCCGAGCGCGAGCGTCGTCGGGTAGAACGACGCGAAGGCGAAGGGAACGACGGTCGAGAGGAGGACCTTCACCTTCAGGTCGTAGATCGTGATCGGGTACCGCCCGAACGACATGAGGTTGAAGACGGGCGGCGCGAGGCCGACCCGATCCTCCACCCAGAAGCTCGCGGCGGTGAGGAGACCGAAGACCGACACGTAGACGACGGCCCCGAGGACGGCCCAGAGCGGCAGGAGCACGAGGGCGAGGGGCGAGACGTCGGGGAGGCGGGAGACCGCCCACGCGATCGCCACGCCTCCGGTCGCGACCTCCTGGAGCGACTCGAGGCGGAACGTCTCGAAGAGGACCTGGAAGAGCGGCGAGACGGGACGGAGGAGGATGCGGTCGAAGCGCCCTTCCACGAGGTACCGGTCGGCGAACTCCCAGAGGTTCGAGGAGACGACGCCGAAGAGGCCGTAGGGGAGGAGCGAGAAGCCGTAGAGGAAGACGATCTCCGGGAAGCTCCATCCGGCGAGGTGGGGGAAGCGCGAGAAGAGGAGAAGGACGACGGAGAAGGACGCCGCGGTGCCGAGGAACGAGGCCAGGACCGCCGCGGCGAAGTCGGCTCGGTAGGCGAGGCGCGCCTTCGCGTACTGCGCGAAGTAGAGCGCGAGGAGGCGCGCGTGAAACCGGACGCGAGCCATCGTCACCCTCCCTGGACCTCGATCCGCCGGGCCGTCGCCTTCCAGAGCAGGCGGCCGAGGACGAGCAGGACGACGACCCAGCCGGCCTGCAGGGCGATCGCCCGGGCGGCGTCCGCGCCGGTCGCGAGGCCGAGCCAGATGCGCCCCGGCGTGTCGTTCATGTGGAGGAACGGGAGCCAGACGAGGACCTTCCTCGCCGGCTCGGGGAAGAAGGCGATCGGGACGAGGAGCCCGGAGAGGAGCTCGAGGACGAGGTACTTCGCGCGGAGGACGCCGAGGATCGAGGTCGTCCGGATGGCGACGAGGCCGACGCAGAAGTTGATCGCGCCGACGAGGAGCGCGGAGAGGAGGCCGGAGAGGAGATAGAGGCCGAGCGCCGCGGACGAGGCGGGCGGGAGGACGGGGTAGACGAGGACGAGCAGGAGGCCGATCGGGACGGTGAAGAGGACGAGCCGGAAGGCGCTCTCGCCGAGCGCCTGCGAGAGCGTCATCGCCTGGACGTCCGCCGGCTTGATGAGCGTCATGGCGAGACGCCCCTCGCGGACCTGGCTCGCGATGTCG
>JAGOBQ010000610.1 GCA_017999215.1 Thermoanaerobaculia bacterium | reverse complement strand
CGGGATCGAGATGATGAAGTCGGACCCGGCGGGCTCCTACGCGGTCGTGGGCAAGGCCCTGAAGCTCGACGAGGAGACCGTCTCCGGGATGCTCTCGGGCCTCAAGCTGACCCCCTACGCCGACAATGCCCAGTTCTACGGCCTCGCGGGGGGCAAGGCGCACTACGAGACGCTCTTCGACACCGCGTTCGTCATCTGGCGCAAGAAGGGCCTCGTCACGCGGCCGGTCGACGCGAAGGACTGGGCCGACACCCGCTTCCTCGGCGCCCTCGCCGCCGCGTACCAGACGCAGAAGGTCGAGGAGCCGAAGGTCGCCGCGAAGGCGCCGTCGGCGACGGACCGGGCGATCATCAACAAGCAGATCCAGATCCACTTCACGCCGAACAGCGACGAGATCATGCCGGGCTCCTTCTTCGTCCTCGACGCCCTCGGCGAGACGATGACCTCGTTCGGGAACACCTATCTGCGCGTCGAGGGGAACACCGACGCGACCGGCAAGGCCTCCGCGAACATGCTCCTCTCCGAGCGCCGGGCCCTCGCCGTGAAGAACTACGTCCTGACGAACTTCCCGAACATCGAACCGGCCCGTTTCCAGACGATCGGACGCGGCTCGGCGAATCCGGTGGCCGACAACACGACCGAGGCCGGCCGGCAGCTGAACCGCCGGACCGACATCAAGGTCGTCCTGGCGACGAACTGAATTGAGCAGCCGCGGGCTCTTCGCGCTCCGGGCGCCGCTTCCGAAGAAGACGGCGCTCGTCCTCGGCCTCGTCATGCCGACGCTCGTCCTCGCGGTCTGGTGCGTCCTGAGCTACGGCGGCCTCGCCCCGGCCGACTTCCTCCCGTCGCCGTCCGAGGTCGTCCGCGGCACGCTCCAGCTCTTCCTCCAGCACGACCTCTGGAGGGCGATCCTGGTCTCTACCCGCCGGATCGCGCTCGCGTTCCTCATCGCGTCGGCGGTCGCGCTCCCGCTCGGCGTCCTGATGGGGGCGTTCACCCCGGTGAACCGCCTCTTCGAGCCGATCGTCGCGCCGCTCCGCTACATGCCGATCTCGGCGTTCATCCCGCTCCTCATCCTCTGGTTCGGGATCTACGAGAAGCAGAAGATCGCGTTCCTCTTCCTCGGCGTCTTCGTCTACCTCCTCCCCGTCGTCGTCACGGCGATCCGGGCGGTGCCGGAGGAGTACGTCCAGACCGCGATGACGCTCGGCGCCACCCGCGGGCAGGTGATCCGGACGGTCCTCCTCCCGGCGGCGGCGCCGGAGATCTTCGACTCCTTCCGCGTCATGAACGCGATCTCCTGGACCTACGTCATCCTCGCCGAGGCGGTGAACCCCGAGCACGGCCTCGGCTACATGGTCGAGCTCGCGCGGACGCACCAGAAGGCGTCGTGGTCGTTCGCGGGCCTCCTCGTCATCGGCGGCATCGGCCTCCTGACCGATTTCCTCATCTCGTCGCTCTCGCGCCTCCTCTTCCGGTGGCGGGAGGTGAGCTCGTGAGCGCCGTCCCCGCGGCCGTCCCGCGCCTCTCGGTGAAGGACCTCTCCGTCACGTACATCGGGCGGGGCGGCGAGAAGACCGAGGCGGTGAGGGACGTCTCCTTCGACATCCTCGACAAGCCGGGCCACGGCGAGATCGTCGTCTTCCTCGGGCCGTCGGGGTGCGGCAAGTCGACGATCCTGAAGGCCGTCGCCGGCCTCCTGCCGCCGACGAAAGGGGAGGTCCTCCTCGACGGCCAGCCGATCGGCGGCCCCTCGCAGGACCGCGGCATGGTCTTCCAGGCCTACACGTCGTTCGGCTGGCTGACGGTCCAGGAGAACGTCGAGTACGGCCTGAAGCTCCGGGGCGTCGACGCGAAGGAGCGCGGCGACCGGGCGCGCGAGGTGCTGAAGGAGGTCGGCCTCCTCGACTTCGCGAAGCGCTTCCCGAAAGACCTCTCGGGCGGGATGAAGCAGCGCGTCGCGATCGCCCGGACGCTCGTGAACAAGCCGCGCGTCGTCCTGATGGACGAGCCGTTCGGCGCGCTCGACCCGATGACGCGGTGGGGGATGCAGGGGCTCCTCCTCGACGTCTCGAGGATCGAGGACAACACGATCCTCTTCGTCACGCACGACGTCTCCGAGGCCGTCTACCTCGCCGACACCTGCTACGTCCTCTCCTCGCGCCCGGCGCGGATCCTCCACCGGGTGGACGTCCCCGTCTTCGCGGAGCGCGACGTCCACCTGAAGTCGACGGACGCGTTCCGGGCGATCGAGAAGAAGCTGCTCGACATGCTCTACGCCCCGCAGCCGGGGGCGTAGGCGGGAGAACCGTGGCGGAGAAGCAGGTCACCCGGCCCAGGGCCACGACGGCGCAGAAGCCCGCGGCCCGCTCGGGGGTCTCGCCCGCCGTGCGCGACGCGGCGCGGGAGACGGCGGTCGGGCTGCTGAAGAGGAAGGCCGTCGACACGGCCTTCGGCGACCAGCCCTCCTACCTGAAAGCCGCCTTCCTCAACCCCTACAACCTCTCCCTCCTGGGCGGGGCGGCCGCGGCGTCGCTCCTGACTCTGAACCCGCTCCCGATCCTCGGGGCGATCGGGCTCGAGACGCTCTGGCTCCTCTGGGCGCCCGACAGCAAGCGGCTTCGTCACCTCCTCTGGGACCCCCGCTTCAGCAAGCTCCGGAAGGCCATCGAGGCCGAAGAGCGGCGCAAGCGGATCGCGGGGCTGCCGGACCACGACCGCGAGCGCGTCGAGGGGCTCGTGACCCGCCGGGAGGAGATCGAGAGCCTCGCCGCGCAGAACCCGACCTTCACGGGAGAGCTCCTCCGGAGCGAGCTCGTCAAGACCGACCGGCTCGTCGACGCGTTCGTCGAGATGGCGCTCACCTGCGCCCGATACCGCTCCTATCTCGACTCCGTCGACGCGCGGGCGCTCGAGCGGGACGTCGAGCGGTACG
>JAGOBQ010000608.1 GCA_017999215.1 Thermoanaerobaculia bacterium | reverse complement strand
ATCCGGGCGAATGGCGGGGAGAGTACGTGCCGGGAGTGCGCAGGGGAAGGGTCCCGTGCGCGGCGGACGGCTCAGTCGTCCAGCGTGAACCGCGAGCCCCGGCCAAGGGGAATCGCGCGAAGCTGCTCGGTGGTCCAGCGGAACTGTTTCAGGAAGCGGGCGTACTCCGGCAGCGACATCGGGGCGGGGCGGTGCCTTTCGAGCGCTTCGGCGACGGCGGGGGAGGCCGACGGGAGCGCGTCGAGGTCGAGGGGCTCAGGACGCGCCCTTGATCCGGTCATGGAGCTCGCCGAGGCCGGCCCGTTCGAACGTCGCACGCACGGCATTCTCGTCCAGGTCGGGAAGGGAAAGGAGGAGCCGAAGGTCGTCGGCGTCGCGGAACACCCGAGTCGGTTGCTCCTTCATTGCCTTGACCTTCATTGCGACGAGGTGTTCCGGGGCGGGCACGAGGAGCGGGGCCGCGTCGGGACCGGGCCTCTCGACGGCGGCGGCGAACATCCGGCGGCTCGTCTCGCCCTCCACCCAGATCAGGTCGAGCCGGCCGATCTCGCGGTCGAAGTGCATGAGGTTCGTGAAGCCGTCCGTGTCCTGGAGGATCTCGAATCCCGCCTCCCGAAGACGTGAGAGGAGGGTCGGCCGGGAGCCGTCGTCCATGAGGAGGTCCGTATCGGCCGTCGTGCGTGTGGACCCCCACGCCACGAGAGCGAGGCCTCCCGCGAGCATCCACCGGGTTCCGGTCGCCTCGAGGTGGGGCCTCAGGAGCGTCAACACGCGCGCGGCGTCCATCCTGGCGAACTCTACGCCGTCGGAGCGTCGACAGGCTACCGGCGCCGGGACTCTTCGATCCCGAGGGCGTAGCCCGCGCGGAACCTACCCGGTCGCGATCCTCGCCCCCGTCAGATCCCTCTCGCCGCGCTGGTACGCGAGGATCCGCCCGACGAGCTCCTTCACCGGCTTCGGGAAGGTCAGGAGGAGCTCGTCGGCGGGATTGAGGAGGACCTGCTGCGTGAACGCCGTCGCGAGGAGAAGCCGGTCGGGGAGGCGGCGGACCTCGTAGTCCATCTCGAGCTTCGCCGTCTCGGGGGAGCGGAGCGTGCAGGAGACCTCGAGGCGGTCGTCGAGCCGCGCGGGACGGCGGACCTTCACTTCGAAGCGGGTGATCGGGACGCGCCATCCGCGGGCGAGCGCCTCGGCCGGCGTGAGGCCTGCGGCCGAACAGAGGGCGTTGCGCGCGACCTCGCAGTAGAGGACGTAGTTCCCGTGCCAGACGACGCGATAGGCGTCGACCTCGGGGAACCTCACGTCCAGGTCGACCCGGAAGGGGCGCGGGGCGTCGGGGTTCGTGCTCACGGCGCGGTGAAGACGGCGACGACCTGGTTCCCGCCGGCCCCGAGCGAGTTGACGACGACGGCGCCGAGCGACGGATCGTCGCGGAGGGCGCGCGCGGCGAGCGCGAGCTGGAGGGCGCCGGAGCAGGGGTTCTCGCCCGCCTGGAGCTTGACCCGCTCGACGCGCGGCGCGGCGTCGAAGACGTCGGCGAAGGCCGCCTCCTCGGCCGCGTCGATCCAGGGGACGCCGTTCGCGGAGGCGTGGACGAGCCCGACGGCCGCCGGCTCGACACCCGCGTCGCCGAGGGCGGCGCGGAGCGTCGCGGCGACGTCGTCGGGGCGGGCGCGGCGCGCCTGCGGCGAGACGGGAGAGCCGGAGGAGGCCGCGCCGGCGAGCCGGGCCCAGGGGTGCGCGCCGCGTCCGCGGGCCGACTCCGCGGTCTCGAGGAGGACGACGGAGCATCCCTCCGACATCGCGTAGCCCGGGCGGGTGGCGGTCTTCAGGACTCCGAGCCGCTCGTACGCGAGGTGGTACGTCAGGTTCCACTCGTCGACGGCGCCCGCGACGATCGCCTTCGCCCGACCGTCCTCGAGGAGGAAGCGGGCGTAGAAGAGGGCGTTCAGGCCGGCCGGGTCCTTCTGCGTGATCGTGACGTTCGGGCCCTTGATCTTCAGCTCGATCGCGGCGACGGACGCGGGCGCGTTCGAGACGGTGTACGGGAAGAGGAACGGGGAGGCCGTCTCGGGCGACTCGACGGCCATCTGCCGCTCGAAGTCGACGAGCGGACCGGCGCCGGCGGAGCCGGTCCCGAGGAGGATGCCGGTCTCCTCCTCGTTCCCGGCCATCGTCCAGCCGGCGTCCGCGACGCAGCGGGTGACGGCGACGACGGCGTACTGGCTCGCGCGGTCGAGGCGGCGGGCTTTCGCCCGCGGCATCTCGGGGTCGGTCGTGAACGGACCGATTCGGGCGGCCCAGCCGGGCCCCTTCCTCTCGCCCGCCTCCGAGACGGGGACCTCCGCGACCGCGCTCTCGCCGGCGGCGAGGCGCGAGGCGGTCGTCTCGAGGTCGCGCCCGAGCGGGGTGACGGCGGCGGCGCCGGTGACGAGGAGCTCTCTCAAGGCGTGCTCCTCACGCCCTGCCGAACGCGACGACGGTGGAGTTGCCGCCGAACGCGAAGGAGTTCGAAAGGGCGACGCGGACCGGATGCTCGCGCGCCACGTTCGGGACGACGTCCAGGTCGCATTCGGGGTCGGGCTCGACGTGGCTGATCGTCGGGGGGACGACGCCCGTCTCGATCGTCCGAACGGTGGCGACCGCCTCGATCGCCCCGGCGGAGCAGAGGCAGTGCCCGAGCATCGACTTGTTCGAGGAGATGCAGATCTCCCGCGCCCGATCGCCGAGCGCGAGCTTTATCGAGAGCGTCTCGGCGGGATCGTTCTGGATCGTCGCCGTGCCGTGGGCGTTCACGTAATCGACGTCCCCGGGATTCAGCCGGGCCGAGCGGAGGCAGGCGCGGATCGTCCGAGCCCCCGCCTCGCCCGAGGGCTCGGGCTGCGTCATGTGGTGGGCGTCGCTCGTGATCCCGTAGCCGAGGAAACGGGCCCGGAGCGCC
>JAGOBQ010000606.1 GCA_017999215.1 Thermoanaerobaculia bacterium | reverse complement strand
TGCGCATCGGCGCGGCCGCGACCCACTTCCTGCGCGAGGAGCTCCACCGCCTGGCCGACTTCATGGTCCCCGCCCGCGTCCACGCGACGGTGCCGGTGATGGCCGACGGCGGCCTGCCGGGCAAGGGAGCCGCGGCGAACCTGGACGACGAGAGCTGGCAGACCTTCGCCCGCGAGTTCGTCAACGCCCCGGCCGAGAAGCCGAAGGCCTGACCCTCCGCCCCTCCCTGCCCCGATTCCCGGGCCCCGGTCGCCGAGATGCGCCGGGGCCCTTCGGCTCTCGGGACCAGCGCCGTCCCGCCCTGCGCCCACCCGGGGGCGACCGCCGCGAACGAACGCGACTCCTCTCGGGTGACCCTCGTCACCCCGAGCGCCGAATCCGCACGGGGAGTTCGAATTCCGCCGGGTGGTCGACTATCCTCCGCCCCATTCCGGGAACAACGCGAGGGAGGATCTGTATGCCCAAGAAGGACTGGATGACCACCCTGCTTCTGTCGATCTTTCTCGGGGGGCTCGGGGTGGACCGCTTCTACCTCGGCTACACCGGCCTCGGGATCCTGAAGCTCATCACGTGCGGCGGGCTCGGGATCTGGGGGATCATCGACATCATCCTGATCGCCACGGGGAAGATGAAGGACGCCCAGGGGAACGAGCTGCTGAAGAAGTAGTGCCCCTGACGAACTTCGTCGACCGGCTCCGGGGGCGGCGTGCGCAGGCGCTCCTCGCCCTCGGAGCGTTCTCCCTCGTCCTCGCCGTCCTCGCCTTCGTCGACCCGCGCACGGCCCGCCTCGCGCCCGTCTGCCCTCTCCACTTCACGACGGGCCTCCACTGCCCCGGCTGCGGGACCGGGCGAGCCCTTCACGCGCTCGTTCACGGCGACCTCGCCCGCGCGATCCGGCTGAACGTCCTCGCGGTGGCGACGATCCCGGTCTTCCTCGCGCTCGCGGCGCGAGCCGCGCTCCGCCCCGCCGAGAGGCTGCCGGTCCCGCCGCTCTGGCTCCGGGTCGCCGTCTACGTCCTGCTCGCTTCGTTCTTCGTCGCCCGGAACCTGCCGTTCGAGCCGTTCGCGAGCTGGGCGCCGCGGTAGGTCGCCGCGGCGCGGCGAAGGCTCGCGCTCCTGCGGATGCGCGCCCCGCTCAGGAGCGCCGCGCGGGTCGCCCCGTCGCGGGCAGAAGCGTCCGCAGGCGCGCGAGTCCCTCGGCGAGCGACGCTCGGTCGGTGGCGGCGCCGATCGAGACGCGGACCCCGTCCCCGGCGAAGGACCGGCCCGCCGCGAAGACGCTCGCCGGGACGACGACGACCCCGGCCGTCAGCGCCCGCTTCGCGAAGGCGTCGCCGGCTCCCCTCTCGAGCGGGATCCAGACGTGCGGGCAGTGCCGCGCCCCCCGCCACTCGACGCCCGACATCGCGCGGGCGCAGACGCGGTGGCGCGCCGCGAGCTCCCTCCTCTGCGCGACGAGGCGCCTCCACGCCGTCCCGTCCGAGAGCCACCGGGACGCCAGGGCGGAGGCGAGCGGCGACACGTACCAGCTCGTGTGGTGCGAGGCCCCCTGCCACCGGTCCCGCAGGCCCGGCGGGACGGCGAGGTAGCCGAGGCGCAGGCCCGGCGCCACCGTCTTCGAGAGCCCCGTCACGTAGAGCACCCTTTCCGGGGCGAGAGCCGCGAGCGGCGGCGGCGCCCCCTCCGGCAGGAGGCCGTAGACGTCCTCCTCGACGAGGAGGACGTCGAAGCGACGGGCGACCTCGACGATCCGACGGCGACGGTCGCCTCCCATCGTCGCCGAGGTCGGGTTGTGGAGCGTCGGGGAAAGGACTGCGAGGCGCACCCCCGACCGGCACGCCGCCTCGAACGAGGCGGGGAGGACTCCCTCGCGGTCCATCTCCATCGCGTGGAGGCGTCGCCGGAGGCGGCGGGCGACCGCCTTCAGGCCCGGGTAGACGAGCGCCTCGCAGGCCAGCTCCTCGATCTCGGGGAACGCGCCGACTGCCGTGTCCATCGCGTGCTGGGCCCCGGCGCAGACGACGATCCTCCCCGGCTCCGCCTCGACGCCGCGCCGCCCGAGCCACGCCGCGGCGGCCCGGGCGTGGACGAGCGTGTCCGCCGCCGTCGGATAGTGGAGGAGGTGCGCCGCCTCGCCGTCGTCCAGCGCGCCGAGCGCCTTCGAGAGGTCGGGGTCGCGGGCGAGGGGCGGCGGGGTGTTCGGGGAGAGGTCGAGGACGCCCCCCTCCGGGCGTTGCTCGAGCGCGAAGAGCGCCGCCTCGGAGGCCACTCCGAGGACGTAGGTCCCGCGCCCGGCCTCGCCGCCGAGGAGCCGGCGGCGCGCCGCCTCGCGGTAGGCGCGGGTGACCGTGCTGACGTTGACGCCGAGGAGGTCGGCGAGGAGCCGGTGGGTCGGGAGGCGGTCGCCGGGGCGCAGCTCTCCCCTGCGGACGGCCGCGCCGATGGCATCCGCAACCGCGAGGTAGGTCGGTCCTTTCGATCCGCCGAGATCCGGAATCCAGCTTGTCATGCACACAATCCTCGTTTCAATGCACACATCATAGCGGCCGTCGGGCCCGGCGCGAATCGGGGTCCCGCACGGAGGCGGAATGGCGAGCATCGATTTCAACGGCACGACCGTCGAGCTGAACCCCGAGGGGTTCCTCGCGGACCCGTCGATCTGGACCGAGGAGCTCGCGGCCGTCCTCGCCCGGCACGAGGAGGGGCTCGAGACGCTCGGCGAGCAGCACTGGGCAGTGATCCGGTTCATTCGCCAGCACTGGCTCGAGAACGACTCGGCCCCGATGGTCCGCTCGATCTGCAAGACGGTCGGCGTGCCGTTGAAGACGGTCTACGAGCTCTTCCCGAGCGGCCCGGCCAAGGGCGCCTGCAAGCTCGCGGGCCTCCCCAAGCCCGACGGCTGCGTGTAGGTCATGCCCGCGCCCGGGCCCCTGGAGCTCGCCCTCT
>JAGOBQ010000607.1 GCA_017999215.1 Thermoanaerobaculia bacterium | reverse complement strand
CCTCCACACCGCCCGGAACGAGTGGCACGGAACGACCTACCCGTGCATCCCCGGCCACGAGATCGTCGGCCGCGTCGCGGCCGTCGGGTCGGAGGTGAAGGGTTTCAAGGTCGGCGACATGGCCGGCGTCGGCTGCATGGTCGACTCCTGCCGGAGCTGCTCCGAGTGCAAGGACGACCTCGAGCAGTTCTGCGCGAAGGGCGCCGTCTTCACCTACAACAGCCCCGACGCGCACCTCGGCGGGATGACGTACGGCGGCTACACGAACGTCATCGTCGTCGACGAGGCGTTCGTCCTGAAGGTCCCGGCGGGCCTCGACCCGGCGGGCGCCGCGCCGCTCCTCTGCGCGGGCATCACGACCTACTCGCCGCTCCGCCACTGGGGCGCCGGCCCCGGGAAGAAGGTCGGCGTCGTCGGCCTCGGCGGCCTCGGCCACATGGGGGTCAAGCTCGCCCACGCCATGGGGGCGCACGTCGTCCTCTTCACGACCTCGGCCGGGAAGACGGCCGACGCGAAGCGGCTCGGCGCCGACGAGGTCGTCCTCTCGAAGGACCCGGAGGCGATGAAGGCTCACGCGGGGAGCTTTCACTTCATCCTCGACACGGTGGCCGCGCCGCACGACCTCGACGCCTACACGACGCTCCTCCGCCGCGACGGCACGCTCTGCCTCGTCGGCGCGCCGGAGTACCCGCACCCGTCGCCGACGGTCTTCAACCTCATCTTCGGAAGGAAGTCGATCGCCGGCTCGCTGATCGGTGGCATCAAGGAGACGCAGGAGATGCTCGACTTCTGCGCCGAGAAGGGCCTCACGGCCGACATCGAGACGATTCCGGTCCAGAAGGTGAACGAGGCCTACGAGCGGATGCTGAAGTCCGACGTGAAGTACCGCTTCGTCATCGACATGGCCTCGCTGAAGTAGCGCCCCGCCCGCCGGCGCCGCCGCCCCTCGCGGGAGCGCCGGCGCCGGCGGAGAATTCCCGCATGCCTCACCTCGTCCTCGAGCACTCGGCCAACGTCCCAGACCGGCCGGACCTCCGCCGGGTCCTCCTCGACCTCCACGACGCCCTCGCCGCGACGGGCCTCTTCGAGAGGAAGGACCTGAAGAGCCGCGCGGTGCGCCACGAGCTCTTCGCGGTCGCCGACGGCGCGGAAGACCGCCCCTTCGTGGCGCTCTCGATCGCGATCCTGGACGGGCGCCCCGACGAGGTGAAGGCCGCGCTCTCCGACGCCGCCCTCGACGTCCTCGTCCGGGCGTTCCCGGAGCTCGTCGCCGAGGGTCGGGGCGCGATCAGCGTCGAGGTCCGCGACCTCCACCGGGCGAGCTACCGGAGGGTCCGGGTCCGCGAGGATTAGCGGCGCGCTCAGAGGAGCGCGCGGATCCTCTCGCGCGGCGGGGCCCCTTCGTGCTCGACCGCCGCGGTTCCCCAGGCCACCGCCGTCCGGAGCGCCGACTCCATCGACGCGCCGGAGACGAGCGCGTGGAGGAGGCCGGCGGCGAAGACGTCCCCGGCGCCGGTCGAGTCGACGGCGACCGCCTCGCGCGCGGGGACGTGGAGCCGGCCGTCGACGGCGAACGCCTCGGCCCCCGCGGCTCCGCGCGTCACGACGACGTGGCGGACCGGTTCGCCCCCGGCCCTCCGGAGCGCCGCCCAGGGCGTCTCCCGCTCCTCGGCCGAGAGGTCCGCCTCCGAGGCGACGAGGACGTGGGCCGGGCGCGCGCCCGACACGACGGGCGGGACGTGGGCGACGACGAGCGTCGTGTCGAGCCGTTCGGCGAGGAGCCGGGCGAGGTCGAGGTCGCGGCTCCGAACGTAGAGCGCGTCGGCCGGGAGCGACCGGAGCCTGCGGGGCGGCCCCGCCTCCCGGCAGCGGTGGAGGTTGACGACCGTCCGCTCGCCGGCCGGGTCGGTCAGGACGAGCGACCGCGTCGACGGTCCGGGGAGCCGCGCGACCTGGGAGATGTCGACTCCCGCGTCGGAGAGGTACCGGAGGATCGTCCCGCCGTCCGCGTCGGTCCCGGCGGCCGAGACGACCGTCACCTCGTACCCCGCGGAGGCGAGCGCGACGGCCGTGTTCGCGGCGCCCCCCCCGACCCGGCGCCCGCGCTCCCGCCCGTCGAGGTGGAGCCCGGCGGCGAGCGGCTGCCGCAGGGCGACGACCTCGTCGATGGCGACCGATCCGACGACGACGATACGGGGCATCGTTCGAGGAGAGGCTACTCCCACGCCGGCGGGAAGCGAGGGGGACGAGCGAGCGCGATTTCCTCTTGCATTCCAGGTCGACTTACGCTTTACTCGCGCCACCTAATCAAGGAGGTCCCCTGATGAGCACCGATCCGAAGAGCATCGCTTCGTCCCTCCTCCCGGAGTTCGACCTCGAGATGGCCGGCACCCGGAAGGTCCTCGAGCGCGTGAAGGACGAAGACTGGGCGTTCAAGCCTCACGCGAAGTCGTTCTCGATGGGCGAGCTGGCCGGCCACGTCGCGACGATCCCGGAGTGGCTGACCGGGACTCTCAACGCCCCCTCGTTCGACATGGCCCCGGGAGGCGTCCCGGCCGAGTTCCCCCGGCCCGGTTCGGCGCGCGAGGCGCTCGCGCTCTTCCTGGAGGGGGTGAAGGCCGCGCGCGCGGCCCTCGAGGCGACGGCCGATCCCGCCTTCGCCGAGCCCTGGTCCCTCCTCGAGAACGGGAAGGTCTGGTTCACGATGCCCCGGAGCGCCGTCGTGAGGGGCTTCGTGATGAACCACCTGATCCACCACCGGGCGCAGCTGACGGTCTACCTCCGACTGCGCGACGTCCCGGTTCCCGCGCTCTACGGGCCGTCCGCCGACGAGAGCTGAGGTCGATATGGATCGGGGAGGCTCGCCACGAGCCTCCCCGCGGCGGCTGCGCCGCCTCCCCTCGAGCGAGGGGCCAGGAGTGGATAGTGGATCGGGGAGGCTCGCCA
>JAGOBQ010000605.1 GCA_017999215.1 Thermoanaerobaculia bacterium | reverse complement strand
GATCGCCTTGCCGACGAGGACCTCGTTCGTGTGCGGGCCGTACATGTCGGCCGTGTCGAGGAACGTGACGCCGAGGTCGAGAGCGCGGTGGATCGTCGCGATCGACTCGGAGTCGTCGCGCCCCGCGTAGAACTCCGACATCCCCATGCAGCCGAGCCCCTGGGCGGAGACGACGAGGCCCTGCGTTCCGAGAGCGCGAGATTCCATGGGCGACCTCCTGCCTTGGGGCGGAGGGGACGAGGGCCCCTGCCCGCAGGGCGGGAAGCTAGCACGCGGGACGCGTTGGCGAGCGGTCCTCGCCGATTCGACCGAAGGGCGCCCACGGGGCCGTTCCTACCGGCCGTGTCCGTTCTGTCGTGGCGATCGAGGCGGCGCCCGATCCTCGCTTGTCCCGTCCGCTCCGCGACCCTATCCTGACGCGATGGCTCGCAGCACGTCGGGGCGGAACCGGTCGTGACGCTCCGGCTCGGAAGCCGCTCGCGCCGCCTGCTGGTTGCGGCGCTGCTGCTCGCGGCCGGCCCCGCGGCGAGGGCGGAGGAGGGGTTCGCGCTCTCGGGCGACCTCCGCCTGCGGCACACGGTCCTCGTCGGCGTGGGACTTCGGGACGGCGACCCGAACGCCGATCGGACGTTCCAGCGCTACCGTCTCCGGCTCAGGGCCGACGCGGCGGTGACGAGGTCGGTCCGTGCCACGGCGCGCCTCCTCTGGGAGGGACGTCACTACGAGAAACCCGACGGCGACGCCTGGCCGGTTGCGGGGTTCGAGGCGTGGTACGACGGAGCGCTCCTCTTCGACCTCCTCGCGCTCGAGGTGAGGCGTCCCGGCGGGCTGCCGTTCGACGCACGCGTGGGTCGGCAGGAGATCGTCCTCGGCGACGGCTGGCTCGTGCAGGACGGGACGCCGATCGACGGGTCCCGGACCGGCTACTTCGACGCGGTCCGGCTCACCTTCGGCTCCGCCTCGGCCGGGAGGACGGTCGACCTCGTCGTGCTCGACCAGTCCGCGGGCACGGGGCGCTTCCCGCGCCCGCTCTTCGGCGGCGCGGAGGACCAGCTGGAGCAGGGCGAGCGGGGGGCGATCCTCTATGGCCGCGACGAGCGGCTCGTGAAGGGGGCGAAGCTCGACGCGTACGTCGTCTGGAAGGACGCACGCGCGAATGCGACTCCGGGAAACGTGAGGGTGAACAACGGCGCTCCGTTCCCCTCGCCGACCGACGCGGGAGAGGTCCTCACGCTCGGAGGGCGTACCGAGCTCGTGCCGGCGCCGGGCTGGGAGCTCCGGGCCGAGGGAGCGGCCCAGAGGGGCCGGCGAAACGGCCGCGACCTCCGATCGTTCGGAGTCACCGGGCGGGTGACGCGGCGTTTCGGCAAGGGAGGGAAGCACCGGGCGCACTTGGGGTTCGAGCACCTCTCGGGCGACGACCCGGCGAGCGGCCGCGACGAGTCGTTCGACCCTCTCTGGGGTCGATGGCCGCAGTGGAGCGAGCTCCTGATCTACCAGTGGCCGCTCGACTCCCGCGTGGGCGAGGCGACGAACGTGCGGCGGCTCGGCGCGGGGCTGCTCCTGCAGCTCGGGGGGGATTCGTCGCTCGCTCTGGACGTACACGTCCTCGGCGCGGACGAGAGGAGCGCCCGGTACGCGACCCAGGCGGCGAACCTCGGTGGGGGCCGAAGCCGCGGGCTGCTCGTCACGGGGCGCTGGCGGAAGGCGTTCGACGCGCACGTCTCGGCACACGTTCACGCCGAGTACTTCCGTCCGGGCGACTTCTACGCCGCGCACCGGCGCGAGGAGTCGTACTTCCTCCGCGCGGAGATGAACCTGGCGTTCTGAATCGTGGCGCGGAGACGGTCGGGCTCGACGCTATGATGTCGAGACAACGACCGTTGCGCCGAGGAGGACGCCGATGTCCGAGCCGAGAATCGCCGCGAAAGAGCCCGTCCGGGTGAGCCTCGAGGCGGGAAAGACGTACGCCTGGTGCCGGTGCGGCCTCTCGAAGAGCCAGCCGTATTGCGACGGCTCGCACAAGGGGACGGACCTCGTCCCGCTCGTCTGGAAGGCCGAGGAGGCGCAGGAAGCCTGGCTCTGCCAGTGCAAGCGCAGCAGCAAGGCCCCCTTCTGCGACGGGACGCACAAGAGGCTCCCCTGAGCGAGCGCGGTTCCGCCCGCGCGGGTCGCGATCCGGCCGCCGGCCCGGGACGTAGACGAGCGGACGGAGGGACGACATGACGGCTCTCGACGAGATCGAGGTGAAGACGATCGACGGAAAGGCGGAGACGCTGGCGAAGTACGCCGGAAAGACTCTCCTCGTCGTGAACGTGGCCAGCAAGTGCGGCTTCACGCCGCAGTACGCGGGGCTCGAGGCGCTCTGGAGGAAGTACCGGGACCGGGGGCTCGTCGTCCTCGGCTTCCCGTGCGACCAGTTCGGCCACCAGGAGCCGGGGACCGAAGAGGAGATCCAGGCCTTCTGCTCCCGGACCTACGGAGTCACGTTCCCGATGTTCGCGAAGGTGGACGTGAACGGGGCGGGAGCGCACCCGCTCTACCGACACCTGAAGAAGGAGGCCCCCGGCCTCCTCGGCACCGAGGCGATCAAGTGGAACTTCACGAAGTTCCTCGTCGCCCCGGGCGGAAAGACGGTGACCCGCTTCGCCCCGAACGACGCCCCGGAGAGCCTCGAGGCCGCGGTCGAGAAGGCGCTCGCGAGCTGACGGAAAGGCCCGCCGAGAGACAGGGCGGGACGCCCCACCCGCGAGGGCTGCGCGCCCGTCAGCCGGCGCCGTCGCCGAGAGAGAACGAGAACGTCGCCCCGGCGCCGGGCGCTCCTTCGGCCCGGACGGTGCCCCCGTGGCGCTCGACGATCCGCCGCACGACGGCGAGCCCGACTCCGGTTCCCTCGAACGCCTCGGCCCCGTGGAGCCTCTCAAAGATCCGGAAGAGCTTCTCCGCC
>JAGOBQ010000101.1 GCA_017999215.1 Thermoanaerobaculia bacterium | reverse complement strand
GGCCCCGCCCCCTGCCTTCACCGGGCCCGCCGGCAGCTCGGCCCACGCGAGGACGCGACGGCTGTACTCCTCCGTCATCCGCATCTCGCCGCCGACGAGCGCGAAGCCGATTCCGACGTGCGTCCAGATCGGGTCGAGGATCGTCCGGCGGTGTCCGTCGTTCGGGGGCTTCTCCGCCATGAACTCCGCGTGCATCCGGAGGAGGAGCTCGGCCGGGCTCTCCGTGAACTCGAAGCCGGTCCGGCTCTCCGCGGCGAAGTTCTGGGCGTGGTGGTCGACCCCGCCAGCGAGGGCCCAGCGCAGGTACGGGGCCCGACCGGCGAGGTCCCAGTGGCCCGTCGTCCGGTCCCGCGCGGACTCCTCGCAGAACTCGTCGCCCACCTTCGCGCCGAGGAGGTCGTAAGCGAGAGGGGGCGCGCCGTGCTCGGCCCGCTCGCGGTTGATCACGCGCAGGAGCTCCGCCTTCGCGCTCGGGACCCGCTCGACGTAGTCCGGCACGAGCCGCGTCATCACCACGCGCAGGGGGGCCACGTTCCGCGCCCCGACCAGCGGGAGGGCCGCCACGGCGAGGAGCCCCGCGCCGAGCGCGGCGACCCCGACGGGCACGGCCGCTCCTGCGCGGCGTTTCGGTTCCGGACGAACGTCTTTCACCCGTAGAATGTTACGGGCACGAAGGTGTGCGGTTGCGGCGTTCCGGGAGCGGACACCGCGTGGATGGGTCGTTCCCGTCGACCCGGCCGTCGGAATCTTCCGCCGCCTTCGCCGAGACCCGGCCCCGCCGCCCCGAGGGCGGCAGGAAGGAACGAGCATGTACGCCATCGAAGAAATTCACGCCCGGGAGATCCTGGATTCGCGCGGGAACCCCACGATCGAGGTCGAGTGCCTCCTCGAGGGGGGCGCTTCGGGCCGCGCCGGCGTCCCGTCGGGCGCTTCGACCGGAACCCGCGAAGCGCTCGAGCTGCGCGACGGCGACCCGAAGCGCTACGGCGGCAAGGGGACGCTGAAGGCCGTCGAGAACGTCAACAATACGATCGCCCCCGAGCTCCTCGGCTTCGACGCCCGCGACCAGGCGGGCCTCGACCGGCTCATGTGCGACCTCGACGGCACGGAGTTCAAGTCGAAGCTCGGCGCAAACGCGACGCTCGGCGTCTCCATGGCCGTCTGCCGCGCCGCGGCCGAGGGGTGCGACCTCCCGCTCTACCGCTACCTCGGCGGGACGGGCGCGGTCTCCCTCCCGGTGCCGATGATGAACGTCATCAACGGCGGCGCCCACGCCGACAACCCGCTCGACCACCAGGAGTTCATGCTCGTCCCCGCGGGCTTCCCCTCGTTCCGCGAGGCGCTCCGCGCGGGGGCCGAGACGTTCCACGCGCTGAAGTCGATCCTGAAGAAGAAGGGGCTCGCGACGGGCGTCGGCGACGAGGGGGGCTTCGCGCCCGCCATCGGCACCGCCCGCGAGGCGCTCGACGTCATCGTCGAGGCGATCGGCAAGGCGGGCTACGAGGCGGGCAAGCAGGTCTTCATCGCGCTCGACCCGGCCGCCTCGGAGTACTTCAAGGACGGGACGTACGTCCTCGACGGCGAGGGGAAGAAGCTCTCGCCCGCCGAGATGGTCGCGTTCTGGGAAGCGATCGTGGCGGACTATCCGGTCGTCTCGATCGAGGACGGCTGCGCCGAGGGCGACAAGGCCGGCTGGAAGCTGATGACCGAGAGGCTCGGCGCGAAGATCCACCTCATCGGCGACGACCTCTTCGTCACGAACCCGAAGATCCTCGCCGAGGGGATCCGGGACGGCATCGCGAACGGCCTCCTCGTGAAGGTGAACCAGATCGGCACGATCACCGAGACTCTCGAGGCCGTGCGGATGGCCCAGGTCGCCCGGTACGTCACGGCGGTCTCTCACCGCTCGGGCGAGACCGAGGACACGACGATCGCCGACCTCGCCGTCGCGACGAACTCCATGTTCATCAAGACGGGCTCCGCGTCCCGCTCCGAGCGGCTCGCGAAGTACAACCGCCTCCTCCGGATCGAGGAGGAGCTCGCCGACGCCGGCCGCTTCCACGGCCTGGCCGTGAAGAAGTGACGGCGTGAGGAAGGCCTGAGGAGCGCGGTCCGGCGTTGAGGTTCGAGCGGATCACCGGCCCGAAGAAGGGCCTCGTCTCGAGGACGGGGGGGCGGCCTGCGCCGCCTCCCCGCCCCGCGCGCCGCCTCGACGAGCCGTCCGCCTCCGGCCCCGCCGCCCGGCCCGACCGGCCCCACGCCCACCCCCTCTCCTACGTCGGCTTCTCCCTTCTCCTCTCGTTCCTCCTCTTCGTCTTCTTCCTCGCCGGCGACCGCGGCTTCCTCCAGGTGAGGAAGCAGAAGGCGCAGGTCGCCGCGCTCCAGGCGGAGGTCTCCGCCATCGCGGGGAGGAACGTGGCGCTCGAGAAGGAGATCGAGAGGCTGGCGAAGGACCCCGGCGCGGTCGAGAAGATCGCGCGGGAGGACCTCCAGCTCGTCGCCCCGGGGGACGTCGTCCTCGTCCTCCCGCCCGGTTTCGAGGAGAAGGTCACGCCGACCCGGCCGCCGACCGGCGCACCCGCCCGCTGAGGCCCGGGACCGCCCCCGCTTTCGCGCGGGCGACATGACGCCCGTCATATCGCGCGCGGAACCCGCCCCGTCTCCCTCCCGTATCCGGCCGCGAACGAAACGAGCCCGGGTTCCCGGGGCCGCTCCGGACCGGAGCGGAGGAGGCTGCTCCATGTCGTGGTTCCTGCAATTCGTCCATCTCCTCGCCACCGCCGCCTGGATCGGCGGAATGATCTTCATGAAGGCGATCCTCGTCCCGAGCCTCGCCGTCCTCGAGCCGCCTCAGCGCGGACGGCTCATGGGGAGCGTCGCGAAGCGGTTCACCGCGCTCGCGTGGTCCTCCGTCGCGCTCCTCGCGCTGACCGGGCTCGCGAAGGCTCCGGAGGGGCTCCTCGGCGACACGACGACGGAGGTCGGCCTCCTCCTCACGATCAAGCTCGCGCTCTTCGCCGGAATGATCGTCGTCGGCCTCGTCATCACGTTCGGCGTCGCTCCGAAGCTCGGGGCCCTCGCGCCCGCTCCCGGCGCGGCCCCGGGCCCCGCGTTCCTGAAGGCGCAGAAGGCGCTCGACGGCCTCTCCGCGGTGAACGCCCTGTTCGGCCTCGCGATCCTGGCCCTCGTCTCGGCCTTCTGAGCGACGCGCGGAGCTCCGGCCGCGCCCGGAGCTCCGCCTTCGCGCCCTCGATCGCATCTGAGAGGATGGCCCCGTGATCACGCGCTCCGTCGCCGAGGCCCTCGACGCCGCCGACCCGCTGGCTCCCTTCCGCGAACGGTTCGTCCTCCCCGACGGGCTCGTCTACCTCGACGGGAACTCGCTCGGCGCGCTGCCGAAGGCGGCCGCCGCGCGCGTGGCCGAGGTCGTCGCGCACGAGTGGGGCGAGGGCCTCGTGAGGAGCTGGAACGACGCCGGGTGGATCGACCTCCCGCGCCGCGTGGGCGACAAGATCGCGCGCCTCGTCGGGGCCGGACCGGGCGAGGTCGTCTGCGCGGACTCGACCTCGGTGAACGTCTTCAAGGTCCTTTCGGCCGCGCTCGCCCTCCGCCCGGGGAGGTCGACGATCCTCTCCGAGGAGGGGAACTTCCCCACCGACCTCTACGTCGCCGAGGGGCTCGCGCGCCTCCTCGAGAGAGGCCACCGCCTCCGGCTCGTCCCGAGGTCCGACGTCCGCTCCGCGCCCGACGGCGACACCGCCGTCCTCCTCCTGACTCACGTCGACTACAGGTCGGGAGAGAGGCACGACCTCGAGGCCGTGACGCGCGCCGGGCACGAGGCGGGGGCGCTCGTCGCCTGGGACCTCGCCCATTCGGCCGGCGCGATGCCCGTCGACCTCGCGGCCGCCGGCGCCGACTTCGCCGTCGGCTGCGGCTACAAGTACCTCTGCGGCGGCCCGGGCGCCCCCGCGTTCCTCTACGTCGCGCCCCGCCACCAGGAGGCCTTCCGGCAGCCGCTCTCGGGATGGCTCGGCCACGCCGAGCCGTTCGCGTTCGAGGCGGCGTACCGCCCCGCCCCCGGAATCTCGCGGGCGCTCTGCGGCACGCCGCCGATCCTCTCGATGTCGGCGCTCGACGCCGCGCTCGACGTGATCCTCGCGGCCGACCTCGCGCTCGTCCGCGCGAAGTCGGAGGCGATGACGTCGTTCTTCGTCGAGGCCGTGGAGCAGGAGTGCGGCGCGGCCGTGCGGCTCGTCTCCCCGCGCGCCCCTACCCTCCGCGGCAGCCAGGTCTCGTTCACCCACCCCGACGCCTACGCCGTGATGAGGGCGCTCATCTCCCGGGGCGTCGTCGGCGACGTACGGGCTCCCGACGTCCTCCGCTTCGGCTTCGCGCCGCTCTACGTCCGCTTCGCGGACGCCTGGGAAACGGCAAGGGCGCTCGCGGAGGTGCTTTCGTCGCACGCCCACGAGCGCCCGGAGTTCCGCCGCCGCGCGGCGGTGACCTGATCTACCAGGGGCGGACCCAGCCGCCCTCGATCCAGTCGCCGTACTCGTCGTAGTACCCGTCGACCCAGACCGCGCCCGGGAACGGGGGCGCCAGCCAGCGCCCGTCGATCCAGACCCCGCCCTCGTAGGGCGACATCAGCCACCGGCTTCCGACCCAGACCCGCAGGTCGGGACGGCGGTAGTACCCGCGGCGATACCTGTCGAGGCGGTACGAGGTGTAGCGGTCGTTGTCGTAGCGGTTCTGGTGGTTCCAGCGCCCGTCGTTCCGGTTGCGGTCGTACCGGCCTCGGTCGCCGCGGTTTCGGTCGTAGCGGTTCCCGTCGTACCGGCCGCGGTCGCCGCGGTTTCGGTCGTAGCGATTCCCGTCGTACGTGCCTCGGTTGCGGTCGTACTGGCTCCGGTCGTGGTTGCGGTCGATCCGGTTGCGGTCGTAGCGGTTCGCGTCGTTCCCCCGGTTGCGGTGGTCGTAGCCCCGGTCCCGATCCTCGTAGCGCTGCCCGCGGTTGCGGTCGGCGACCTGCGCGACCGGAGGCGCCGGGAGGTGACGCAGCACCTCGCGCGGAGACGGCGGCTTCGGAAGGTTCACGCTCGCGCGGAGCTCCGCGAAGGCCGCAGGCGCCACCACGAGGGCCAGGGTCGCCGTCGCGGCGAGCAGGACGTTCCGGTTGGCGTTCTTCATGTCGGTCCTCCTTGGACTCCCGCGAGCTCGTTGCTCCCGCATCTCCCTACGCAGCCGCCGTGCCACCACCGGGGAGAACGGTTTGCGGTGTTCTGGTGACACCCGGCCGGAACGCGAAAGGGGCGCCCGCGAAGGTGCCCCATCGCACCTCCGCGAGCGCCCCGGTTACCCCGTGGTGCGCGCCGTCTTCTCTTGCGCGTCAGCGGTAGCGCGCCCGCGTCCAGTAGCCCGGCACCCAGCGGCCCCAGCGGTCGTAGTAGCCGTCGACCCAAACGGCGTGCAGGAAGGGCTTCCTCACCCAGCGCCCCTCGACGAACGCCCAGCGATCCCGGTCGCGGTGACGGCGGTCGTACCGCCACCGGTCGTCGCGGTACCGGTCGTCGCGATACCGGTTCTCGTGGCTCCACCGGCCGTGACGGTCGCGACCGCGTCGATCGACCCGGATGTCGACGTGCGGTGGCGGCGGGAGAGGCGCGTGCCGAAGCACCTCGTGCGGAGGCGGCGGCAGCGGGAGGTTCACGTGGATCCGCACGTCCGCCAGGGCCGACGGCGCCACAGCGAGTGCCAGGGCCGCCGTCGCGGCGAGGAGGATGTTCCTGTTGGCGTTCTTCATATCGGACCTCCTGGGACGTTCTCGGGAGCCCGTCGCTCCCGCCCTCCTCGTTGCAGGCCCGATGCCAGCCGCTCGCCGCCGCGAATGTGTGCTCCGAGTCACAGGGGGAGACGAAAGGGCCCCTCGCGTTCACGCGAAGGGCCCTGATTCGGCCTCTCCGGAGGACGGAGAGCCGGGATTCGGCGAGCGCTGGGTTACGCCGCGTGAATCCGGTCCTCGAACGCCGCGAGCGCCGCCTTCGCCCCCTCGCCCATCGCGATGACGATCTGCTTCCACGGCACGGTGGTCACGTCGCCGGCCGCGTAGATCCCCTTCGTCGACGTGCGGCACTTCTCGTCGACGACGATCTCTCCGAAGCGGTTCACGTCGACGAGGCCGCGGACGAGGCCGGAGTTCGGCGCGAGGCCGATCTGGATGAAGATGCCGTCGACCGGGATCGACTTCTCCTCGTCGGTCGCGCGGTCAACGATCTTGATCGTCGTCACCTTGCTCCCGTCTCCGAGGATCTCCGCCGTCCTGTGGTTCACGATGACCTCGGTGTTCGACAGCTTCTTCAGGTTGTCGACGAGGACCTTGTCGGCCTTCAGCTCGCTCATGAACTCGACGACGGTGACGCGCGCGCAGATCCCCGAGAGGTCGATCGCCGCCTCGATCCCCGAGTTGCCGCCCCCGATCACGACGACGTCCTTGTCCTTGTAGAACGGCCCGTCGCAGTGCGGGCAGAACGCGACGCCGCGCCCGATGTACTCCTTCTCCCCCGGGACGTTCAGCTCGCGCCACTGCGCGCCCGTCGTCATGATCAGCGCCTTCGCCCGGAGCACCTCGCCGCCGGCGAGGCGGACCGTCTTCAGGTCGCCGTCCTCGATCCCCTCGACGCGTCGGTTGTCGAGGATCTCGACCGGGTAGCTCTTCAGGTGGGCGAGGAGCTCGGCCGCGAGCTTCTTCCCTTCCGTGCGCGTCGTCCCGATCAGGTTCTCGATCCCGAGAGTCTCGAGCACCTGCCCGCCGACGTTCTTCGCGACGAGCCCGGTACGGAGCCCCTTCCGGACCGAGTAGATCGCCGCCGAGGCGCCCGCCGGGCCGCCGCCGACGACGAGAACGTCGTACGGATCGCGCTCGGGGAACCCGCCCACGGCGTCGGAGGGTGCCGAACCGTAGCGCTCCTCGAGCGCGTCGAGGAGCTCGGCGAGCCCGGCCCGGCCGACGGAGACCTGCGCGTTCTCGTGGCCGAGCGAGATGACGGTCGGAACGCCCTGGATGCCGAGCTTCTCGACCTCGCCCTCCGCGAGGCCTCCGTCCACCATCTCGTGGACGAAGTCGGGATGGGTGACCGCCATCATGTTGAGCGCCTGGACGACCTCGGGGCAGTTGTGGCACGACAGGGAGACGTAGGTGCGGAGGCGGACCGGCCCCTTCAGGTGCCGGATCCGGCTCTGTGTCCCCTCGTCGGGCCTCTTCCCCTGCCCCGCCGCGTACTTCACCGCGAGGACGAGCGACGAGAACTCGTGCCCCCCCGGAATGCCGCGGAAGAGGATCGTCGCCGCGCGTCCTTCCGCCGCCACCTCGAACGCCGGGATCGCGCTCGGCTCCCCTTCCACTCGGTGGACGATCTTCCCGGGCGCGGTCGCGGCCACGTCCGCGAGCATCGTCGTGAGCTCCCCGTTCTTCGGGTGCTCGGAGGGACGCTGGCGGAGGACGACCGTCACGGGAAGGTCGCTGTAGATCTGCTGGAGCTGCGCGGAGAGAGAGTCGTCGAGCATCGTTGTCCTCTGGGTGTATGCCGGCGGGGCGAGGAAGGGAGGGCGACCGCCCCGCGCGAGCTCACGCGGGGCGGAGGGCCGGCGGCGGACCCGGCGTTCCCGCCGGGCCCCGCCACCGGGATCGAGGTCAGATCTTGCCGACGAGGTCGAGGGAGGGCTTGAGGGTCTCGGCGCCCGGCGTCCACTTCGCGGGGCAGACCTCGTTCGGGTGCTTCGCGACGTAAACCGCCGCCTGCACCTTGCGGAGGAGCTCCTTGGCGTCGCGGCCGATGCCGTTGTCGTGGATCTCGACGATCTTGATCTCGCCCTTGGGGTTCACGACGAACGTGCCGCGGTAGGAGAGGCCGGCTTCATCGATGTGGACGCCGAAGGCCTTCGAGAGGTGGTGGGTCGGGTCGGCCAGCATCGGGTAGTGGATCTTCTTGATCGTGTCGGAGGCGTCGTGCCACGCCTTGTGCGTGAAGTGGGTGTCGGTCGAGACCGAGTAGATCTCGGCGCCGAGCTTCTTGAACTCGGCGTAGTTGTCGGCCAGGTCGCCCAGCTCGGTCGGGCAGACGAACGTGAAGTCCGCCGGGTAGAAGAAGAAGATCGCCCACTTGCCGGCGAGGTCCTTGTTCGAGATCTCCTTGAAGGCGCCCTCGTGGTAGGCCTGCACCTTGAACTCGGGGATCTGGCTGTTGATCAAGCTCATGCTGTATCTCCTTGTGATTTCGTGCGGACCGTCGGCCCACTCTTTAGACTCTTTCTAATTTACGTCAAGACGGGGGAAAAGGCAAGGGGTCACGTTCGATCGATTCGTTTCTCCATGAAGATGGCCCCGCCGCAACGCGCCGACCACTCCGGCGAACGCCCCGGGAGCGGATGTCGTCGCTTGACTTCCCCTCGTCCCCCCGGTATCTTCCCCCTCCCTGACGCGGGGTGGAGCAGCCTGGTAGCTCGTTGGGCTCATAACCCAAAGGTCGCAAGTTCAAATCTTGCCCCCGCAACCATACATAAGTCCGCGAGAATAAAGCGGTTACGACGACCCCGGCACCCGCCGGGGTCGAGCGTTTTCGGGGAGGACTTCCGGGTCGTTTCCGGGCAGAAACGGGATCTTCTCGTCGGCTCGTAGAATTCCGGCCTCGCCGTTCGTCGTAGGAGTGGAGGCCGGGCAGAGAGCCCCGCCCGTAGGACAGGAGTACGCCATGCCGCAGTTCCTCGTTGCCGGTTACCTCCCCGACGACTTCGACCCTTCCAAGATGGACGAAGCTGTGGGCCGCGAGATCCACGCGCTCAACAAGGAGATGATCGCCGCCGGCGTCCGGAAGTTCGCCTGCGGCCTCGGGTCCGCGAAGTCGCTGCGAACCCAGGCCGACGGCGGAATCCTCGTCACCGACGGGCCGTACCTCGAAGCGAAGGAGCACATCGGCGGGTTCTGGATCCTGGAATGCGCCGACATGGCCGAGGCGGTTGCCTGGGCGCGCAAGGGCGTCGCCGCTACCCGGGGGCAGGTCGAGGTGCGGGAGATCTTCTTCAGCCCGTCGCCCGACTAGCGGACGAGGTGGTCCTCTGAGCGACGTCCCTCGGGCGATCGAGGCGGTGTGGAAGATCGAGTCCACACGCCTCGTCGCCGCGATCGCCCGCGTCACACGGGACGTCGGGCTCGCCGAGGAGCTGGCGCAGGAAGCGCTCGTGACCGCTCTCGAGGTCTGGCCCGAGGAGGGCATCCCCGAGAAGCCCGCGGCCTGGCTGATGACGGCGGCGAAGCGGCGCGCGATCGATGCGCTGCGGCGCGGCCGCATGCTCGAGCAGAAGCACGGGGAGATCGGCCGCGAGCTGGAGTGGCAGCAGCAGCGGCTCGGAGACGCGATGGAGCGCGCGCTCGATCAGGTGATCGACGACGACGTGCTTCGGCTCGTCTTCACCGCGTGCCACCCCGTCCTCGCGGTGGAGGCACGCGTCGCGCTGACGCTGCGCCTGATCGGCGGCCTCACCACGGCGGAGATCGCGCGCGCGTTCCTCGTGCCGGAGAAGACGCTCGGCCAGCGGATCTCCCGCGCCAAGAAGACCCTCTCGGAGGCCCACGTCCCCTTCGAGACGCCGAGCGGAGACGAGCTGCGCCTCCGAGTCGAGTCCGTGCTCCTGGTCGTCTACCTGATCTTCAACGAGGGCTACACCGCGACGTCGGGCGGGGAATGGATGCGGGCGGCTCTCTCGGAAGAGGCGCTGCGCCTGGGGCGCATGCTGGGGCGTCTTCTCCCCGGCGAATCGGAGGTCCACGCTCTCGTGGCCCTGATGGAGCTGCAGGCCTCGCGAAACGCGGCGCGCCGGGGCCGGAACGGCGAGGCCGTTCTCCTCCCGGACCAGGACCGCTCCCTGTGGGACACCGCGCAGATCCAGCGCGGACTCGCCGCGCTCGAGAGAGCGCAGAGGCTCGGCGGCGGCTCGCGACCCTACGCGCTGCAGGCCGCGATCGCCGCATGCCACACGCGCGCCCGCACCGCCGAGGAGACCGACTGGGAACGCATCGTCCTTCTCTACGACGCCCTCCTGCGGGTCAACCCGTCTCCGATCGTGGCGCTCAACCGCGCCGTCGCCGTCGGCATGGCCGAGGGCCCGGCTGCAGGACTGCACGCGCTCGACGCGGCCGCCCCCCTCGCCGGGGACTCCGCCCTCGCCGGCTGCCACCTCTTTCCCAGCGTTCGCGGAGACCTGCTGATGAAGCTGGGACGGCTCTCCGAGGCATGCGAGGAGATCCGGCGCGCCCTCGAGATGACGAAGAACCTGCGGGAGCAGGAGCTCCTGGCGTCCAGGCTGAAGCAGTGGGAGAAGGCGGCCCCGTCCGCGTAGGTTTCGGGCCGCACGTCGCGCCCGGCGGGCGCCCTACCCCCCGCTCCGTCCGCGCGCCCGCGCCTTCGCGTCGATGAAGTCGGGGTGCGGGACGTGGAGGAGGCCGGCGACGCGGCGGATGAGGTGCTCCTCGAGGGGGTGCTTCTCCGCGTCGGCGAAGGCGACGAGCCACATCAGCTCGACGATCCGCTTCTTCTCCTCGAGAGAG
>JAGOBQ010000604.1 GCA_017999215.1 Thermoanaerobaculia bacterium | reverse complement strand
AGGTGCCGTCCGGAGGCATCGGAATGGAGACGGTGCCGGTGCCGGCCGCGGGGAACGGGTTCGTCGCCACGAAGCCGACTCCCGCGTAGCTCCCCTCGCTGCAGCTGCTGCCGCTGACGGTGCAGAGGTCGAAGGTGAAGCCGCTCGTGCCCCCGCACGGCGTCGCCGCCGAGCCCTTCTTCGAAGTGCTCCCGATCGTGAGCGACGAAGCGCCGACGTTCCCGCTCTGGGGAACCGAGAAGCCGAGGACGACGTCCGTGACGGCGACCGTCGGGGCCGTCGGGACGGTGCAGCTCTCGCCTGCGAGGCCCGGGCAGTCGGGCGTGCGGAACCCGTTCCGGTAGGGGACGGAGACCCAGTAGCGGTACTCGCCGCGCTGCGTGAGGCCCGGGTTGCAGGTCGGCCCGGTGCAGTCGGCCTTCCGGGTCAGTACGTCGCTCCCGGCCTGCCCCACGGGCGCCGAGGCGAAGTACCACCGGTAGGTGCCGCTCGTCCGGTGCGGTGTGCCCTCGGAGGCGTCTTCGACCGGCTCGCCCGAGAGAATCGAGGCGCTCTTCAGGAACGGCCTCGGGACCTTCCAGCGGATTCGGTGCTTCGCGAGGTCGGAGCCGCTCCCGTTCAGCGCATTCCGGACCTCGAAGGCGACGGGAATCGGGACCGTCGTTCCGGCGGCGGGGTCCGCCGCGGCGAAGTCGCCCGCGGCGAGGATCGACGCCCAGCAGCCGGTACCGGTCGACGGGCTCGGCCCGCCGTCCTGCGACGGATCGCAGGGCCCGATCAGCGTCAGCTGGGACGGATAGCTCCCCTGCGTGAAGGGGATGTCCGGGCTCGGCAGGAAGGGTGTCGACGCGGCAGCGTCGCTCGGGTCCCCCTCGTGGTGGGCGTAATCGAAGCGCCAGTCGAGGACCGGCTGAACGGCATCCGTAGGCGCGAAGATCGGCCGGATCCGGAGCTCGTCTCCGACGAAGACGGTGCCGTCGTCAGGCACGGTCTCGTTCCCGCCGCTCGCGGGGACCTTCTCGACGGTGAGGGTGGCCTCGGCCGGCGTCGGGGCCAGCGAGCACGTGATCGAGGAGGCATACGTCCCGACGGCGGTGAGCCCCATGTAGACGTGGAACGTCCCGCCCGAGGAGCGGAAGCCCTCGAGCGACTCGAGCTGGCTCGGGGAGTTGAACTTCAGGCCTGCGGCGCGGTTCTGGCTGAAGTCGTTCGAGGAGCGAACATGAAGGCGGAGCGGGCCTCCCGGCTGGTCCCCCTCGCCCTCGACGAAGAACGCTACGAGCTCCGTGTCGAACGAGAGAAGGAGGCTGCCGGGCATGGCTCGGCGCGCCTCCGCTTCCGGCACGTGGAATCCCCGGGGCTCGGCGGAGCCGAAGCTTCCTCCCGGAGTCGACGGCGGCTGGATGCGTGTCAGCGACACGCCGCTGGAGATGAGGACGCCGGTCGCGAGCTGCGTCCCCTCGCCGACGAGATACAGCCCGCCGTCCGTCGGATGAAGCGCCGCGGACAGCGCCTTGAGCTTTCCAGAGAGCCCGAGCTCCGAGAGAGAGTACGTACGGTGGGAGAAGCCGTTCGTGAGACTCGGGCCGGCGGGGCCGGGCGCGGAGACGTCGATGACCGTGACGTTCGTCTCCGAGGCGGCGACGAGGTAGGCGCGAGAGGCGCTCTCGACGGCCTTCAGGATCGTGAGCACACCGCCGAAGGCGGGATCCGCGTACTGCCACGACGCGATCTGGTTCTGGTTCGCCTGGTCCGCCGGGACGTTACGCTGGACGGTCGTCAGGTCGGCCACCCAGAGGGCGCCAGCCGACGTCGACGAGAAGGCCAGGTATCGACTCCCGGACTTCACGGCGGCCGTCATCTTCACCTTCGAGCCGGACGGCGCGAACTCCCCGCCACCGGCGAACGGCGTCGGGCTCAGGACGATCGTCCCGAACTCCGCGGCTCCCCACGGAACGAGAGCCCGCGCCCCGTCTGACGAGAGCGAGAGCATGCCGGCGCGGGTCTGCCCGTCTCCGCCGACCGGATAGGCCTCACCGAGGCGGAGGTCCTTCTGCTGCAGCTTCTGCGGCGCCGCCGGCGAGGCGAGGTCGTAGGCGATGAAGCCGTAGTTGTATCGAACGAGGAGCCGCCTCGCTCCGGTCGGACCGCCCAGCGCGATCCTGTCCGGTCGGCCCTGAAAGCTCGAGCCCGCGGTCACCTGATCGAAGAGCGAGGGAGCGCTCACGACCTGGCACTGCGCTTCGGCGCGGGAGGGGACGAGCCCTCCGATGGCGGCGCCGACGGCGAGGAGAGCCAGAAGCATGCGTCCGTTCGAACCTTCGCGAGCTACGATCATCGAATCCCCCTGTGGTCGGCACCCCAAAAAAACAGATACCTCACCGGGCTCACCGGCCGCGGCAGGCGAAGAGAGCAGGCCGGATTATAGGACAGTCACGGGAGGGGACGCGGCAGGAGAGCGCGCGTCTCGTGGGAGGCGGGGCGATAGACATCCGGGGGTAGTGTCTTCTGACGTCCGGATCTTTCGCGCTGCGGCGAGGAGAAATGAAAAAAGGCGGGCGGCCGAAGCCGCCCGCCCGTGGATCACGAGATCCGGAGGATGTTACTGAGCGACGACGACAGCACCGAAGTCGATGTTGCCGGGCTCGGTGATGGCGTCCGTGCCGCAGGTGAAGTCGTTGTCGAGCATCGTGGCCGCGTGGCCGACGCTGACGAACTGGCCAGCCGCGGAGTGCTGGATGCCGACGTAGGCCTGGTGGAAGCGGGGGCCCTCGTTGTAGGGGAAGTCAACGCGCGTCCAGCCGAACTTGAAGCCGCCGGGGTTCACGTCGGCGTTGTCCGCGAGGACGAGGCGCTGGGACTCCCACCAGATGTACGGGTCGATGGACGGAGCGACGTCGCCCGAAGGCCCGCCACCCTGAACCGTGTTGTAGTTCTCGTCCTCGTCCCACGTGAAGAT
>JAGOBQ010000100.1 GCA_017999215.1 Thermoanaerobaculia bacterium | reverse complement strand
CTGCTCGGCGGGCTCGAGCCGGCGGGTTCGCTCGTCGAGTCGGCGCTTCGTGCGGGCCGGTCGGTCGTCACCGCCAACAAGCTCCTCCTGGCCGCCCGCGGCACCGAGCTCGCGCGCCTCGCGCGCGGAACGGGGGCCGCGCTGGCCTTCGAGGCCGCCGTCGCCGGCGGCATCCCGATCCTCCGGGCCCTCCGCGAGAGCTTCGTCTCGGACCGGATCGAGGAGGTCGGCGGGATCCTGAACGGCACGAGCAACTTCGTCCTGACGGAGATGTCGCGAACGGCCCGCCCTTACGGCGAGGTCCTCGCCGAGGCGCGCTCCCTCGGCTACGCCGAGGCCGACCCGAGCGCGGACGTCGAGGGGAAGGACGCCGCCTGCAAGGTCGCGCTCCTCGCCCGGATGGCGTTCGGCTCCGACGTGCCGCTCGAGGCGGTCCGGACCGAAGGCGTGACCCGCCTTCGGCCTGTCGACTTCGTCTACGCCCGCCTCCTCGACCGGACGCCGCGCCAGCTCGGCCTGGCCCGCCGCCTCCCGGACGGCCGCCTCCTCCTCTCCGTGCGAACGGCCCTCGTCCCGACCTCGTCTCTCCTCGCGCGGATCGACGGCCCTCTCAACGCCGTCCGCGTGACGACGGCGCACGGGGGCGAGTACGTCCTGACCGGTCCTGGAGCCGGAGGCGCCCCGACCGCGACGGCCGTCCTCGCCGACGTCGTCGAGATCGCCCGGCGCGGCGCTCCGGCCGCCGTCCCGCCGTTCGGGACGGACGAGCCGCGGCCCTGCGTCATCGGCGGGATGGCCGACGTCGTCGCGCCGTTCTACGTCCGTTTCGTCGTGGACGACCGGCCGGGGGTCCTCGCCGCCCTCACCTCGGCGTTCGCCCGGGCCGACGTCAACGTCGACGCCGTCCTCCAGGTCCCGTGGGCCGAGAAGCGAGAGCTGCCGTTCGTCGTGACTCTCGAGGCGACGGAGGAAGCCCGCATCGCCCGCGCACTGACCGAGATCGCGGAGCAGCCGTTCCTCGTGGAGGCGCCGCTCCTCCTGCCCATGGTCCCCTGAACGCCCGGGGTCGCGGCCCTACTTCGCTCCGCCGGAGATCTCGCGGAGCCGGCGCGCCGGCCACTCCTTCTCCGACAGCTTCTCGACCGACCGCACGGTGATCCTCACGTCCGGGAGGTCGGGGGTGGGCGAGACGGGGATCTCCGCGTCCTGGAGATAGCCCTCCTCCTTGTGGAGCCACACGTACCCTTCCTGGCCGCCGAGCGCGGAGCCGGAGACCCGGTACTTGCCGCAGGGGACGCCGTCGCGCGCGACGTCCTCGACGAACTCCACCGTGGCCGTCCCCGCGGCGACGAAGAGGTTCGGGCTCTGGGGTCCGACCTTCGGGTTCTCGGTGAGGACGCCGACCTCCACAGATCCCGCCCGATCGGCGACGTGCCGGAGGGCGAGCCCGAGCGTGATGAGGTCGAGGCTGTAGAGGTGCGCCGGGATCGCCGGGAGGGGGACGGTGAACGTGGCCGCGCCCTCGGCGCCGCGGTACAGCGCGGGGTCCTCGACGGAGACCGCCAGGACGTCCTCGCCGAACGTCCCGGTCGCCTGCCGGGTCGTCGTCCCGTCCCGGGAGACCTTCGCGAGCTCGAACGACCGGAGCGTGAACGACTCCCAGTTCATCTCCCCGGTGAAGAGCTGACCGTCGCCGGCGCCCGCCTTCACGCGGAAGATCTCCACCCGCTTCCGGTCGGGGACGTAGACGAGGACGCTCCCCGCGCGTGCCCCGGCCGGATCGTAGCGGTCGTAGGCGTAGACCCGTCCCGTCTCGATCTTCCCCGCCTTGAACCGGAACTTCTTGACGGCGGACGCGGGACGCCCCTGGGCCGACGCGTCGCCCTGCGCCAGTCCGAGGACCCCCGCGAGCAGCGTGGCGCCCAACTTCACGTTCATACATCTCCTCCGGTGAGAGGCCGGTTCCTCTCCGGGCGATTCCTGAACTGGCCGATGTGCGGAACGTAACCAATATCGCCGGACCGGGCAAGGGGTATCCGGGGATCACGGTTCCGGCGGGCCCTCCGGCTCGGATCTATCATCGAAGGCAGAGGGAATCGATGGCGATCAAGCTCCTCATCACCGGCGGCACGTTCGACAAGGACTACGACGAGCTGACCGGGAAGCTCTATTTCCGCGACACCCACATCCACGAGATGCTGAAGCTGGGCCGTTGCCGGCTCCAGACCCGCGTCCGGACCGTCATGATGGTCGACAGCCTCGAGATGACCGAGTCGGACCGGAAGATCATCGAGGAGATCTGCTGCAAGTCCGAGGAGGAGCAGATCGTGATCACGCACGGGACCGACACGATGGAGGAAACCGCGCGGGTCCTCGGCGCGGTCGGCCTGCCGAAGACGATCGTCCTGACCGGCGCGATGATCCCGTACGCGTTCGGGAGCTCCGACGGCCTCTTCAACCTCGGGAGCGCCCTCTCCTTCGTCCAGGTCCTGCCGCACGGCGTCTACGTCGCCATGAACGGCACCTACTTCCCCTGGAACGACGTCCGGAAGAACCGCGGGCTCGGAGTCTTCGAGAAGCTCTCGTGACGCCCGGCCCCGCGCGGAACCTTCGGCCGTGAGGGGCATCGAGCAGATCCCGCTGGTCTACGACGCCGGCCTCGCGCTCCTCGAGGCGACCGGGCTCGGGCGCTGGCGGCGCTGGCTCGCCACGGGCGCGAGCGGACGGGTCCTCGACCTCGGCTGCGGGACGGGGCGAGACCTGCCGCTCTTCGATGCGCGGGTCCGGGCCGTCGGCCTCGACCCGTGCCTCGAGACCCTCCGCGCGGCCCGGCGCCGCGCCCCCGCGACCCCGCTCGTCCTCGCCGTCGCGGAGCGACTCCCCTTCCGCGCCGGCAGCTTCGACACGGTCGTCTCCGGGCTGGTCTTCTGCTCGGTCTCCGACACCGCCCTCGCGTTCGAGGAGGTCCGGCGCGTCCTCTCCCCCTCGGGAAGTCTCCGGATGCTCGAGCACGTCCGCGCCGAGAAGCGTTGGCACGCCCGAGTCCAGGACGCCTTTCAGCCCCTCTGGACACGCCTCACCGGAGGCTGCCGGCCGAACCGGGACACCGTGGCGGCCGTCCGGGCCGCGGGCTTCCGGATCGAGGAGGGAACGCTCCGGGCGAGCGGGACGATGCGCCGGCTGGTCGCCCGGCCCTGAGATTCGAGGAGGGCGGCGGGGGGCGCCGTCGGCGAGCGCCGCCCCGGATTCCGCCTTCAGACGGCTTCGACCTCGATCGCCGGCGGCGCCACGAGGTGCTTCTTCACCGCGCACTGGTCGGTCGCGCGGAGGATCGCGGAGCGGTACTTCTCCGGGAACCCCTCCGGAAGCTTCAGCGAGATCCGGATCTTCGAGATCAGCTTCGTCTCGGGGGAGCGCTCCCAGTCCATCGTCACGCCGAGGCCTTCCGTCGGCAGACCCCGCTCCTGACAGAAACGGAGCGCGTAGAAGCCGGCGCACGTCGCGATGGAGGCGAGGAAGAGGTCGAACGGCGAGGGGGCGGAGCCGGCGCCGCCGGCCGCGACGGGCTGATCGGTTCGGATCGTCATCCCGGCGTGGATCGCCTCCACGGCGACCCCGCCCGGGAAACGGACTTCCATCGGCATCGCATCTCTCCGGGGCCCGCCGTCCGGGCGTGCCCGAGCTCCTCATCGTAGCAGCCGGCGCGCACCCGCCGGCGAGACAATCCCCGCCTCCGGCGTTACCATGATCGGCCGCGCCGCGCCCCTCTCGCACGGCGTGCCGAAGGGAGAGAGACCCGTCATGTTCAGCGACTTCAACGAGGCGAAGTCCTTCGTGGAGAAGCGGTCCGTCGAGATGGTGGACCTCAAGTTCTGCGACTTGTGGGGCCGCTGGCACCACGTCACGATCCCCGCCTCGGGCTTCACCCCCGTCCTGATGGAGAAGGGCGTCGGGTTCGACGGCTCGAGCGTCGGCTTCAAGTCGGTCAGCTCCGGCGACATGGCCCTCGTCCCCGACCTCTCGACGGGCTTTCCCGACCCGTTCTGGGAGGTCCCGACGCTGTCGTTCATCTGCACGACGCTCGAGGCCGACACGCGCGCCCTCTTCCCCTACGACCCGCGCTCGATCGCCCGTCGGGCGGAGGAGTTCCTCCGTGCGAGCGGCGTCGCCGACGAGAGCTTCTGGGGCCCGGAGTTCGAGTTCTACGTCTTCGACGGCGTCTCGTACGAGAACGGGATGAACGTCGCCTCCTACCGCGTGCAGTCGTCCGAGGGCGACTGGAACTCCCACGAGCTCGGGAGCGGCTACAACATCCCGAGGCACGGCGGCTACCACGCGATCCCGCCCCAGGACCGCCTCTTCAACTTCCGGACGCGCGTCTGCAAGCTCCTCTCGCAGATGGGCGTCGAGGTGAAGTACCACCACCACGAGGTGGGGGGCCCCGGCCAGTGCGAGATCGAGATCCCGATCTTCCCGATGATGAAGGCCGCCGACGCCGTCATGATCGTCAAGTACGTCACCCGGATGGCGGCGACGCAGCTGGGCCTGACGGCGACGTTCATGCCGAAGCCGCTCTACGGCGAGGCCGGCTCCGGGATGCACTTCCACCAGCGCCTCCTCAAGGGGGGGAAGAACCTCTTCTACGACGCGCAGGGCTACGGCTCCTCGAGCGCCGCGGAGCGCTCGTACATCGCCGGCCTCCTGCAGCACGGCGGCGCCGTCATGGCGTTCACGAACCCCTCCACGAACTCCTACCGCCGGCTCGTCCCGGGCTACGAGGCGCCGATCAGCGCCATCTACTCGCTCGGCAACCGGAGCGCGGCGATCCGGATCCCGAAGTACGCGAACCGCCCCGACAACGCCCGCTTCGAGTTCCGCCCGCCCGACGCGACCTGCAACCCCTACCTCGCGATCGCGGCCCAGCTGCTCGCGGGCGTCGACGGCATCCGCAAGGGGCTCGACCCGACCGCCCTCGGCTTCGGACCGGTGGACGACGACATCTTCTCGTGGGACGCCGAGAAGCGGGCCACGATCAAGGCGCTCCCGACCTCGCTCGAGGCGGCGATGGAGGCGCTGGAGTCCGACCGGGCGTTCCTCCTCGAGGGAGACGTCTTCAACGACGACCTCCTCGAGCGCTGGGCGAAGAAGAAGCGGGCCGAGGACCGCGAGGTGCGCAACCGTCCGCACCCGTACGAGATCGAGCTCTACTACGGGCTCTGAGCCCCGGCCTCTCCCGGAAGGGCGAAGGCCCCGGACGGCACGGCGCCGTCCGGGGCCTTTCCCTTTTCGCGCCCTCCGGTCAGAGCGTCGCCAGCGCCGAGAGCGCGCGCGAGGCGCGGTCGATCTTCCGCCAGACGGGGATCCCTCCCCGCTGCAGCACGAAGACGAAATCGTCGTAGAGGCGACCCGAGTCGACCGCGACGGCGACGGGCTTCGTCGTCTTGCGGAAGAGCTCCAGCAGCCCGTTCGGGAGCGAGCCGGGCGAGTGGATGTTCTCCCGGTGCGTACCCGAGAGGTCGGGCGCGAGGTTGTCGAGGGCGGGCGTGACCGGGACGGGCGAGACGAGGAGAAGGTCGACGTTCGGGTCGTCGACCATCGCCTGCGCGGCGGCCACGAACTGCGCCGTCGTCGCCATCGGCGTGGCGTCCGCGGGGTTCCCCGCGTGGCCGACGCCCGGCAGGCAGGCCTCGAGCTTCGCCTTCGTCTCCTCCGTGAGCGGCGCCGGGACGAGGCCGTAGAGCTTGTCCAGGACCGACGAGCACTCGAACCCGGCGTTCGAGAGGACGGCGACCCGGTTCCCGCGCGGGAGCCGGTCGTAGAGCATCGTGAACGCCTTCGTGTAGTCCTCGAGCATGTCGAGCGTCTCGGCGACGACGACGCCGGCCCCCTTCATGAGGGCCTCGGCGACCGCGTAGTCGCCGGCCAGCGAGGCGGTGTGGCTCTGCGTCGCCTTCGCGGCGAGGGGCGTCTTCCCCGCCTTGAACGCGAGGACCCGCTTCCCCTTCTCCCGCAGGCGCCGCGCGAGGTCGACGAAGCGCGTTCCGTCGAGAGGCTTGAACCCTTCGACGTAGCACGCGACGACGTCCACCCCGTCGTCCTCGAGCGCCGTCTCGAGGAAGTCGGAGACCGTCAGGTCCATCTGGTTCCCGTACGAGATCGACGCCTTCGGGAAGATGATCCCGTCCAGGTTCGACGTCAGCGAGACGAGGTAGGCGCCGCTCTGGCTGACGGCCAGGAGCCGGTCGCCCGGCGCGTCGTGGAACGGCAGCTTGTACTGGGGCAGGAAGAACGTGTTGTACTGGTGCTTCGAGACGATCCCGAGGCAGTTCCCGCCGACGAGGACCGGCCCTTCGTCGGCCCGCGAGCGCGAGGCGCGGAGGATCGAGACGATCTCCTCCTCGAGAGCCTTCTTCCCCGTCTCCGCGAAGCCGCCCGGGATCAGGATGATCGACTCCGCCTTCCCCGTCTCGCAGAGCGCGCGGATGGCGTCGCGCGCCCCCTCGGCCGGAATCGAGACGACCGCGACGTCCACCTTCTGCGGCAGGTCGGCGACCGTCTTCACGCACGGGATCCCGTCGATCGCCTCCTCCTTCGGATGGACGGCCCAGATGTGCCCGTAGCGGACCCCCTCGGAGAGCTTCAGGTTCCGAAGGATGATCCGGCCCGGGTTCATCGCCGTGGCCGACGCGCCGAGGACGGCGGCCGACTTCGGCTCGAGGAGGTTCTTCACCTTCCGGAGAGGCCGCTTCGGGAGCGTCGCCGTCGAGCGGCCCAGGCTCCCCTTCCCGTCGACCGCGATCCAGCGTCCGTCCGCGGCGAGGAGGAGCGGGTTGACCTCCAGCTCTTCGAGCGTGATCGGCTCGGCCGCGCCGGCCTGCGCCCCTTCGCCGAACGCCGTCGCGACGGCGCCGAGCCTCTCGAGCCGCTCCGCCGTGGCGGCGAGGTCGAGAGGAGGACGCTCGTGGAGGCGGCTCGGCCTGAAGAGGAGCGCTGCGGCCGGCCGCGCCGCGACCGCCCGTTCGAGTCCCTCGCGGACCCGGCCGGGCTGGAGGACGACCGTCGACGTCCCGCCGGTCGCGGCCCCGAACCATTCGGTCAGGACGCCGCCGAGGCCGAGGACGAGGACCGGACCGAAGGCCGGGTCCTGCTTGAGGGAGAGGAGCGTCTCGGAGGCCGGGGAGCCTCCCTTCGTCTTCACCTTCTCCACGACGAGGACGCCCGAACGCGTCGCTTCCGGCATCCGCCGGCCCACGTCGTCCCAGACCTTCCGGGCCGCCGCGGCGACGGCCGCAGGCTCGGCGGCGACGATCGCGACCCCGCCGACGTCCGACTTGTGGAGGATCTCCGGCGAGACGATCTTCAGGACCACCTCGGCCGAACCAGCGCCCAGGAGCGCGGCCACGTCCGCAGGCAGCGTCCCCGTCGGCTCCCCTTCCCAGTAGGCGAACCGGGGAACGTCGATCCCCGCGGCCCGGAGGACCTCGTAGACCTCGTGCTCGAGGAGGGCGCTGCGGCCGGCGCCCCGGGCCCGGGTCAGAATCTGCTTCACCGTCTCGATCATCGTGACGAAACCCCCGACCGGCGAAAGTAACATGTCGCGCGACGCCATGGCACCGACGGACGAGAAGAGACTCCAGGACCTCCGCACGCTCCTCGAGGTCGCTCAGGCGATGACGGGCGTCCGGCAGCTGCAGCCCCTCCTCGAGCTGATCGTCGCCTCCGCGAGCCGCCTCGTCGACGCCGACCGGACGAGCCTCTTCCTCCTCGAGCCCGACGGCAGCCTCTGGACCCGCGTCGCGCAGGACTCCTCCGACATCCGCCTCCCTCCCGGGTTCGGGATCGCCGGGATCGTCGCGCGGACCGGCGAGACGATCTCGATCCGCGACGCCTACGCGGACGCCCGCTTCTCGCGCGACGTCGACCAGCGGACCGGCTTCCGCACCCGCTCGATCCTCTGCGTCCCGCTCGTGACGCCGTCCGGCTCGGTCGTCGGCGTCATCGAGGCGATGAACAAGAAGGGGGACGCCGCGTTCGACGCCGACGATGCCGAGGCGCTGCGCGCCCTCGGCAGCCACGCGGCGCTCGCCCTCGAGACGCAGCGCCTCCTCGAGGGCGAGCTCCGCCGCGAGAGGATGGAGAGCGAGCTCGAGCTCGCGCGGAAGATCCAGGAGGGCCTCCGGCCGCGCACCCTCCCCGAGCTCCCGGGGCTTCGCCTCGCCGCCTGGCAGGAGACGGCGGAGAAGACGGGCGGCGACTACTACGACGTGATGGAGGCTCCGCTCGGCGCGCTCGACCTCCTCGTCTGCGACGTCTCCGGGCACGGCCTCGCCTCCACGGTCCTGATGTCGGCGGCGCGGGCCTACCTGCGCGCCCTCCACCTCGTCGAGGCCGATCCCCGGAAGCTGATCGAGGCGCTGAACCGGCTCATCTCCCCCGACATCCCGGACGACGCGTTCGCGACGCTCGTCCTCTGCCGCATCGAGCCTTCCGGCGAGGCCTGCTACGTCTCGGCCGGGCACCTCCCGCCGCTCGTCTACCGGACCCGGACCGGGACCTTCGACCGACTCGAGGAGACCGACCTCGTCCTCGGGTGGTCGGAGACCACGAGCTACCGATCCCACGACATCGAGCCGCTCGCGGCGGGCGACCTCGTCGTCCTCGCGACCGACGGCCTCTACGAGGCCTCGAGTCCCGACGGGATCCTCTGGGGAGTGGAGGCCGCGAAGGAAGCGATCGCCGCGGCGGCCCACGAGGGCGCCCACGGCGTCATCGAGGCCCTCCGCGCCGGCGCCTTCGGGCACGCCGAGAGGCTCTTCCTGGAGGACGACATCACGCTCCTCGTCGCCGAGAAGGTCGACGGTCGGCCGGCCTGACCGGGCGCGGCCTCCGGGTCGGATCGCCTACGGCGAGGAGATCGCGAGGGCCGCGCGGAATCGCTCCTTCAGCCATCGACCGTCGCGCGGCGGGAGCGTCCTCGGGAGCGCCTCGGCGCGGACGAGCACCTGCGCCAGGCCGCAGCCGTCGCGAGCGCGGACCTTCTCCGCGAGGCGAAGGGCTCCGCGGGGTTCGGTCACCTCCTCCGCCCACGCGAAGCCGCACGCGCGGGCGACCTCCGCGAGGCTCGTCCCGAGGCTCGTGTGGCTCTCCTGCATTCCCGTCTCGCCGTACCGGCCGTTGTCGAGGACGACGACCGTGAGGTTCGGCGGCCGCTGCGCCCCGATCGTCGCCAGCGCCCCGAGCCCCATCAGCTGCTCGCCGTCGCCGGTCAGGACGACGACGCTCCGCTCCGGCCGCGCCAGGGCGAGGCCGAGCCCCATCGCCGCGGCGCCCCCCATGCCGCCCCAGAGATAGAAGCTCGTGTCGCGGTCTCCCGCGGCGAAGAGGTCGTAGGCCGGGGCGCCGAGACCGGCGACGACGAGGGCGTCCGGGCAGGCCGCCCGGAGCTCGGCCACGAAGGTCCGGCGGTCGATCGCCCGGCTCGGCGCGCTCACCGCCCGTCCCCCCAGTCCTTCCGGCCGACGAGCCGCTGGGAGAGGAGGACCGCGACGGCCTCCTCCCGGCCGTACGCGGCCTCGAGCGCCTCCCGCACGGCCGGAACGACCTGGCCGGGCTCCTCGGCCCGGACGACCCGGACTCCCATCGTCTCCAGCACGGTCTCCGTCGCGCGGCCCATCGGCACCTGCCACTCGTTCCGTTCCTCCCACTCCCCTCGCATCGTCACGAGGGCGAGGAACGGGAACCGGCAGGTCGAGACGAGCGAGAGCATGTTGACGCAGTTGCCGACCCCGCTCGATTGCATCAGGAGGACCGCCCGGTCCCCTCCGAGCCAGGCGCCAGAGGAGAGCGCGACGCCCTCCTCCTCCGTCGTCAGCGGGATCCCGAGCATCTCCGGGTCGGCGAGGACCCGGTCGATCACGTGGGCGTGGCCCGCGTCGGGAACCCAGGCCACCTGCCGGACACCGGCCTCCTTCAGGAGGCCGAAGAGCTCTTCCTGCCAGGCGACCGACGGCGTTTCGTGCAACCTCTCGTCCCTCCGCTCCGACCGGGCTGCATCCTAGGCGAGCGGAGGGCATCCGGGAAGGAGACGGGCCTCCCGCCGTCCCCCGGGTCCGCCGCGTCTAGAATCCGCGCTTCATGAGCCGGGCTTCTGGTCTCCTTCTCGCCGCCCTTCTCCTCGCCGCGTGCTCGAAGCCGGCCGAGGAGCCGAAGGTCGGCCGGGCCGAGCGCAGGACGCTGGCCGAGCAGGCGAAGACGACTCTCGGAGTCCTCCCCGAGCGGATGCCCGGTGCGGAGGCGGACACCCCGGCGCGGGCCGCGCTGGGCCGGACGCTCTGGTTCGAACGGCGGCTCTCGGTCAACGGCACGCAGTCGTGCAACGACTGCCACCGGCTCGACGGGGAGGCCCCGACGGGAGCCGACGGGGCGCGGACGTCCGACGGCGCCCGCGGCACGAAGGGCGCGAGGAACTCGCCGAGCGTGAAGAACGCCGGCTACCACGTCGCGCAGTTCTGGGACGGCCGCGCCCGGACGCTCGAGGAGCAGGCCGAGGGGCCGATCCTGAACCCGGTGGAGATGGCGATGCCCGACGCCGCCGCCGTCGAGGCCGCGCTCCGGGGG
>JAGOBQ010000603.1 GCA_017999215.1 Thermoanaerobaculia bacterium | reverse complement strand
CCTTTCCTCGGCCCTCTCCGCGGTCCGGCGCGCCGACGAGCGGAGGAAGCCGGACCTCGAGCGCGAGCCGGGCTTCCAGGAGCGCGACCTCGACCGGGCCCGTCAGCAGGAGAAGGACCGCACGCTCTCTCTCGCGCCGGCCGCGACCCGGAAGGCGCTCGCGTACCTCGTCGAAAAGGCCCGGGACGCCTCGAAGGGCGCCCCGATCCGGGCGTTCGACGAGGCGTTCGGGAAGGGCGCCGGCCGGGTCGAGATCGAGAAGCGGCTCGCGGAGATGGACGCGGCGACCTCGCTCTCCGACGAGAAGGCGAGGCTCGCGAGCGTCGACGCGACGCTCGCCTCCCTCTCCGCCTCGGCCGACCCTTACGTGAAGCTCGCCGTCTCGCTGCACGCCGACCTCGCCGCGATCCGGCAGAAGCGGAAGGAGACGAACGGGGCCCTCCTCGTCTGGCGCCCGCGTTACCTCTCGGCGCTCGAAGCGCTCCGCCGCTCGAAGGGGAAGGCGACCTACCCCGACGCGAACTCGACGCTCCGCGTCTCGTTCGCCTCGGTGAAGGGCTATTCGCCGCGCGAGGCGGTGACGTACGCGCCGCGGACGAGCCTCGCCGGAGTCCTCGAGAAGGCCGGAGGCCAGGAGCCGTTCGCCGTGCCCGCGAAGGTCCTCGAGGCGGCCCGCGCCGGCCGCCTCGGCCGCTGGAGAGACCCGGCGCTCGGCAGCGTCCCGGTCGGCTTCCTCACCGACGGCGACACGACCGGCGGCAACTCGGGGAGCCCCACCATGAACGGGAAGGGCGAGGTCGTCGGCCTCAACTTCGACCGCGTCTGGGAGAACGTCGCCGGGGACTTCGGCTGGCGGCCGGAGCGCTCCCGGAACGTGAACGTCGACCTGCGCTACGCGCTCTGGATGATGGAGGAGGTGGACGGCGCGGCCCACCTCGTGAAGGAGCTCCTGCCGGCGAAGTGACGACCGCGAAAGGCTCTGTCGAACGACGATTCAGGGGACGAGGCGGCCGGGTCCGGACGCGGGTCGGGGTCCCTCTGTGCGTCGCCATCCTGCTGGCCGCGGCGTGCCGGCGGGACGCCCCGCCGCGCACCGTGGAGGTCCTCGTCCCGTTCCTCCCGGCGTCCCTCGACCCCTACTCCGACCCGCGGCTCGTCTCGCGGAGCATCTTCTCGGCGATCTACGAGCCGCTCGTCGCCGAGAACGACGTCGGCGTCCGCCCGGCCCTCGCCGAGAGCTGGACGAACCCCGCGCCCGACACCTGGCTCTTCCGGATCGCGGGCGACGCGACGTTTCACGACCGGAGCCCCGTGACGAGCCGCGAGGTCGTCGACGCCGCGCACGCTTCGCGGACCGCGCGCGGCTCGGTCGCCTCGCTCGCCGACCCCCGCGCGATCGGGGTCGCCGACGCCCGGACGGTCCGCTTCCGGACTTTCCGCGCCCCGGAGGACTTCCTCCTCTCCGTCTCCGCGCTCTTCGTCGCCCGGAGAGACGCCGGCCGATTCGTCGGAAGCGGCTCCTACCGGGTCGTCGCTCACACTCCGGACCGGATCGTCCTCGCCCGCCACGATCGCTCCTCGCGCCCCGCCCCCTGGCTCGACGAGGTCGTCTTCCGGCGCTTCGGGAGCACGGCCGAGGGGCTTCGGCTCATGAGCCGCGGCGTCCCGGTCGCCGTCGCCGACCCGCCGGCCGCCATGGTCGCGGCGGCACGGAACGACCCGCGCCTCCGCGTCGTCACGACCGACGCCGGGAGCCTCACCTACCTCGCGATCGGCTTCTCGGCCGGCGCCGGCCCGCTCGAGGACGCGCGCGTCCGGCGCGCTCTCCGACTCGCGCTCGACCTCCCCGCGCTCGTGGCGGAGGGCACGATCGCCGGAGGGACCCCGGCCGGCCGCGTCATCCCGCCGGGCAGCTTCGGCTTCGACCCGGCGCGGAAGCCGCCGCGCCGCGACCTTCCGACGGCGCGCCGGCTGCTCGAGGAGGCCGGCTACCCGAACGGCTTCGAGTTCGACCTCGACGTCGGCCCGAACGCGCGTCGGGCCGGCCGGGCCCTCGCGGCCCAGGCGGCCGAGGCCGGAATCCGGCTCCGCGTCGCGGTCCGCCGCCCCGACGACTTCGTGTCGCGGATCGACGGCCGGAGCCCGCTCTACCTCTACAGCTGGTTCGTCGGCCGCGACGCCGGGCAGGCGCCCCGGAACGCCTTCCACGCGAGGGACGCCGCGCGCGGCCTCGGCTCGATGAACCGGACGGGCTACTCGAACGCCGCCGTCGACGCGGCCCTCGCCCGACTCGCCGCCGCCACGCGGGCGGAGGAACGGCTCGAGCGCCTCCGGGAAGTCTCGGATCTCCTCGACGAGGACCTCCCGTGGATCCCGCTCTACTCCGCCCGCCAGGCCCGGATCCTCCCGGCCTGGCTGGAGCTCGGATGGAGGCCGGACGGCCTCCTCGTGATCGCGGACGCCCGGCCGGCCGGCGGCGGGCGCTGACCCGCCGCCGGCCCCGTCCGCGGGCCTACTTCGTCTTGACCGGGTCCGCGGGGCGCTTCGGGAGCGTCCTCGGCTCCCGCTCGATCGCCTTCAAGACCTCCGCGACCCCGCGCTCGAGCTGCGGGTCGCGGCCGGCCGCGACGGAGGCGGGGTCGTTCTCGACCTCGATGTCGGGCGCGACCCCTTCCCCTTCGATGATGTAGCTCCCGTCGACGTCGTTCGTCGCCTGCTGCGGGACGAAGACCTGTCCGCCGTCGATGAGCGGCCCGCGCCCCGAGATGCCGACGACCCCGCCCCACGTCCTCTTCCCGATCAGGGGGCCGAGGCCCGCCTTCCGGAACCGGGCCGGGAAGATGTCGCCGTCCGAGGCCGACGTTTCGTTGATGAGCGCGGCCAGGTGGCCGTGGAAGACGGATCCGGGGTACGTGCCCGGGAGCTCGCTCGAGAAGCCGAAGCGGGTGCCGAGGAGCTTCGAGTCGAGC
>JAGOBQ010000099.1 GCA_017999215.1 Thermoanaerobaculia bacterium | reverse complement strand
CCCAGACCCGTCCTCGTCGACCGGGATCTGGCCGTCGGCCGGCTCGGCCGCTGGGCGACTCGGGGGGCGGCATGACGGCGGGCTACGCGATCGACCTCGACGACGCCCGCGCGTTCATCGCCGCCGTGGCCGGCTCCGCTGACGCGGAGGTCACGTTTCAGACCTTCACCGATCGCAAGCCCGACCCCTGCCCGGCCGACTGGGACGACCCGCTCGCGCGCGTCCTTCACGGCACGCTGAGGCAGCACACCCGCGCGCTCGTCGACCTGAACAACCGCGGCGCCGGCATCTTCATGATGATCAACGCCGGGGACGGCCGCGGTCGCAGGGCCGGTAACGTCGTCGCGCTCCGGGCCGTCTTCACGGACGACGACAAGAACGCGCGGAAGCCTCCCGCGCTCTCGCCCTCGTTCTCCGTCGAGTCCAAGGCCGGCCCTCACAACTACTGGAGGCTCGCCCTCGGCGCGGCGCTTGACGCGTTCAAGCCGGCGCAGCAGCAGCTCGCCGCGTTCTACGGGACCGACGGGAGCATCGTCGGCCTCCCTCAGGTGATGCGTCTCCCCGGCTTCTTTCACCGGAAGGCCGAGCCGTTCCTCGTCAAGTTTCAGCCGGGCTCGTTCCGGACCTACACCATCGAGGAGGTCCTCGCCGCTCACCCCGTCGCGCCGCCGCCGCCTCGCCCCCGAGGTCGCGGGGCCTCCGTCCGCAGGGAGAAGCTCGTCGGCATCGTCCGGACGAAGGCCGCGGAGAGGTCCTGGGCGGAAGGCGACCGGCACGCTTCGGCGAAGACGACGGCCGCGCACGCCCGGAAGCGCGGGCTCGCCGAAGACGACATCCGAGGCATCGTGACCGAGTTCCTCGTCCGGGCCGGGAAGTCCGAGAAGGAGGCCGACGACCTCGTCTCCTGGGCCATGAAGGAGGTCACGCCCGACCCGAACGAACAGGCCGACGGACGGCCCCAGGACGACGAGGACGGTGACGACGAGGACGACGAGAAGGGCCGGAAGGAGCCCGCCGCCCAGGTCCTCGTCAGGATCGGCGAGAGGAACAGCGTCCTCTTCCACGACGAGCGCGAGACGCCTCACGCGGCCGTCGGCCCTGACGGCGCCCGCCGCATCGTCCCGGTGAAGTCCGGCACCTTCGCCACCTTTCTGTCCGGCCGCTACTACAGCGAGACCGGAAAGGCTGCGAACGGCGAGGCCATCGCCACGGCGAGGAGTGTCCTCGCGGCGAAAGCCCTTTTCGACGGGCCGCAGCACCATCTGCACAACCGCTTCGCCCAGGTCGACGGCGCGCTCTGGATCGACCTCGCCGACGCCCAGCGTCGGGCGGCGAAGGTGACGGCCGACGGCTGGACGATCGAGGCGCCGCCGATCCTGTTCCGCTCGTTCAAGCGTCAAGCGGCGCTCCCGATCCCGACCGACGGCGGGGACCTCTCCGACCTCCTCGACCACGTCAACGTCCAGAGCGCGGAGGACGGACTGCTACTCCTGACGTGGACGGCCCTCGCGCCGCTGGGGCACATCCCCCGTCCGATTCTGGAGCTTCACGGTCCGCAGGGCAGCGCGAAGACGACGACGGCGAAGATGCTCCGGCGCCTGACCGACCCGAGCGCCGCCGGCACGAATCACCTCTCGAACAAGGACGACGAGCTGGCCCTCGCCTTCGAGACGAACGCCGTCCCCTTCTTCGACAACCTGACCCACATCTCCGCGCGTCAGGCCGAGCTGATGTGTCAGGCCGTGACCGGGGGCGGCTTCACGAAGCGCGAGCTTTACAGCGACTCCGACGAGGTCGTCTATGACTTCCGCAGGGCGATCATCATCACCGGGATCAATCCCCCGACGCTCGCGCCCGACCTCCTCGACCGGTTCCTAGGGGTCGGGCTCGAGCGCGTCCGGCGAGACGAGCGGGTAACCGAATCGGCCCTCTGGCGGTCATTCGACGCTGCGGCGCCGGCCCTGTTCGGCGGGCTCCTGACGGCCCTCTCCGGTGCTATGCGGCGCCATCCGTGCGTCGTCACCGAGGGGTACGAGCTGGAGCGGATGGCCGACTGGACCCTTTGGGGCCTCGCCGTAGCCGAGAGTCTCGGTGCGACCCCTGACGCCTTCCTGGCGGCATACCGCCGGAACGTCGGGCGTCAGACCGAGGAGGTCCTCGAGGCCGACCCCATCGCCCGCGCCGTCCGGGAGCTGGCCCAGCGGGGCGGCTTCTCCGGCACCCCGTCCGACCTGTTCAAGCTCCTCCGCGACCGGGCCGGCGACGAGGCCAAGACCGACGGCTGGCCGAAGCGTGCCGACGGCCTCTCCCGGCGGCTGAACGTCCTGAGGAGCACCCTCGCCGACGCGGGGGTCAGCGTGACGACCGGCCGGGCCCCGACCGTCGATCGCGGCCGGATCGTCACCATCTCCCTGACGTCGCCCATGTACCCCGGAACGGCGTCCAACGCGTCCAACGCGTCCAAGCCCCCCCGGCGACTGGACGCCATGGACGCCTTGGACGCGAATCCGGGCCACATCTTCGGCGTCAGTCAGGACGCCCCCGGGGCGGCATGAGGCTCGCCCTCCGCGTCCTCGTCGCCGTCCTGACGCTCCTCCTGGCCGGAGGCGCCCGTTGAACAACCTGTTCCCTGCCCCGTCCTCGCGCACCGGACGATCCGGCGGCTGGCCAGCCTGCGCTCCTTCTGGGGACGGGGCGGGGAACTTCTTTCCGAACGACACGCCGGTTCGCCCGGCGAAGGGGAACTAGATGAAGACCATGACGACCGAGACCCAGCTCCAGCTCCTCGCCGCGGCCGGCACGGCATTCGCCGCGGTCAAGCGGCTCGACCCGCCCGACCATGCCGCGCTCGCAGCGTGCGGGCTCCTGACGGCTGCGGTCGCGCCGACGTTCGAGGAGCTTTGGGCCTACTCCGTGGCGAACGGGCTCCCGCGGCCCGACGCGAAGGACTACTCCGAAATGCTCGCCGCTGCGCAGCGGTTCGCCGCGTCGGTCCTCGAGGCCGGGGAGACGCAGCATTGAGCACCCGCAACCGGACGACCTACTTCTACCCGCCATCCATCGCATTCGCCGCAGCCCGGCGGCAACCGACGCGCGTCGTCCGAAGCTTCGCGCGTCGAGGCGGTCCCTTGTGGGGACCGCGGGGCGAGGCGCAGAGCGCCCCGCGCGCGCACCGAACGCGCCCCGACCTCAACCCCGATCCTCAACCTGACGAACCCGGCGGCTCTGACGCCGCCTGAGGACACCCTATGAGTTTCGACTTCTCCACCCTCGAGGTTCCCGTCCCGATCAGGGACATGGTCTCGCGGCTCACGACCGCGAAGTCCGCTTTCTTCTCGTCCGGCGCTGCGGTCATCGAGCCCGATGACGGGACCGGGACCGGCGGCAACTTCTACAAGCGCCGCTACTCGGCCGAGGACGCCGCGGTCGGCACGGTCATCACCGGCACCGCGCTCTCGCCCGCGATCATCGGCGCGCACGCCGACGTCGGCCCGGTCATCAGGCGCGCGCGGTTCCGCCGCGTCGTTGACGGTGCCGGCGCTGCGGAAGGCGGACTGCTCGCGCAGAACCCGACCGACCGAATCGTCCAGGGCACGGCCGCGTACTGGTCCCTCGAGTACGACACGGCGTTCCTGTCCATCCTCGCCGCCGCGTTCGATGCGGCCGGCCCGCTCTACTCCACGCACCTCGCGCCGTACGCCGCGAGCGGCACGGCGATCGTGCCTCTCACCTTCGCGAAGACGATCGAGGCCGCGTCCATCCTGGGCGACCGCGCGAACGACGTCGTCTCCCTCGTCTGTCACTCGGCCGTCGCGAAGGACCTCGTCCTCGAGATGGGAGCGCGCGCGATGGCTCTCCCGATCTCCGGCACGCCGATGTACGCCACGGCGCTTTACGTCGGCAACGCGAGGCTGATCGTGTCGGACCTCTGCCCGGTTGCGGGCTCCGGCACGTACGCCGCGTACACCTCGTACCTCCTCACGCCGGGCTCGCTCTGGATGACCGAGCAGCAGGGGCTCCGGGAGATCGCCGCGCCGAACCCGAGCATCCCCGGCTTCGACATCACCCAGAGCGCGCACGTCGCTCTCGGCGTGTCCGGGCTGAAGGTCGCCGGAGTCACGGCGAACCCGAGCAACGCCGAGCTCGCCGATCCCACGTATTGGGACCTCACGATCTCCCCGGCGACCGCAGCTAGCATCAAGGCCGTCGGGCTCGTCGCCGTCACGAGCAACGCCACCTAGTTCAACCCGGCCGGGGGCGCTCTCGGGCGCTCCCGGCCTTTCCTTCCAGGAGGCGCGCCACGGCGATTCCGAGCGGCAACCCGACGCGACACACGGCCGGTTCCGCGCGGGGCTCCTCGAGGCGCCGACACGCCCCTTCGTGGGGATCGAGGCCGCGAGACGAAGCGCTTCGGCGGTCGGAGACGACGTGACTCCCCGAGAAGGGGTGACGCGTCACGTGAGGAGGACGAATGACGATACGGGCATCCTGTAAGACCTGCGACAGCCGGAACCGCGCCGAGATCGAGGCTTCGCGCGCGGCCGGCGCGAGCTTCGCGACGCTGGCGCGGAACTACGGCGGCGCCGAGGCGACGATCCGGAGGCACTTTCGGCTCGGGCACGCCCGGCCGGCAGCTAAGCCGGCGCCGGCTCCCGTGACGCGCCCGGCTCCGGCGCCCGCACCGGCCCGCTACCAGTCAGGCCCGACTCGCGGGAGCGTGTCGTTGGCGAAGGTGAAGGAAGCCGCGGAGCTTCTCGGCATCCCGCTCGCCGAGTTGACCATGTGCGTTTCGGAGCACGCGGCGTGCGACATCACGGTGACGGGCGACGACGACGAAGAGGCCCTCTACGCGGAGTTCGACCGGGCCGACGAGGACGCCGCCTACGTCGCGGACGTTGCCCGGCACGGAACGTTCCTCGCCGGCAACGTGGCGTAGCGGCTCGTCCGCGCGCGCGGAGCACCTCGCCGCACGGAAGGCCATCTATGAGCGGCTGCATCCGGAGGCGAAGGCCGAGGAGGCGCGCAAGCGAAAGCCAGCCGGCGGTTGTCCGGAAATGATTTCCGCACAAACGTTCGCCACCGACACCGCCTCGAAAACCGGGCTCTCCGACCGCACCATCCGCCACGAAGTCCAGATCGGCTCCATGCCCGAGGCCGTCCGGGAGGCAGCGGCGCGAGGTACGCTTCCCGCGGAGCGAGAGGAGGACCACCCCGAACATGCCGCTCTGGAGAGATCCGAAGACCCAGAAGTGGAAGATGCGCTACTACTCGACGGGCACGAAGGCCGGCCCGCGGGTCCTCGAGACGCTCCCGTCGCACCTGACCCACGCTGAGGCAACGCGCACCTATAAGGCCCGGCTCGCGCGAGCGGCCGGCCGGCGCGGGAAGGGGATCACCCACGACCTGACGATGACGGAGGCCGTCGCCGAGTACATGGCGTCCCGGAAGGGGTCCTACGCCCCCCAGACGTTCCGGAACGTCGGGATGTGCTTCACCGCGAACGTCCTCCGGCTCCTCGGAGACCGTCGTCTCGACTCGCTCCGGCCCTCCGACTTCATCGCCTACGGCGCGACCCGGACGGAGGAAGGCGCGGCGCCCGGCACCGTCAACCGCGAGTTCGAGCTGATGCGCGCCATGTTCAACGTCCTCCTGAAGTGGGAGTGGATCGAGCGCACGCCGATGCCGGCCGGGAGCGTGCCGCGGCTCCGGGCGCCGAAGAACAGGGTCGACTTCCTCGCCCCCGACGAGTGGCGGGCGTTCCTGCGCGCACTCGAGACGACACCGGACGCGCCTACGAGCGTCTTCCGATACCAGGTCCCGGCCGTCTCCACGATCCCGGTCTTCCGCGCGCTCCTCTACACCGGGGCGCGGTTGGGCGAGATCCTCTCTCTGCGATGGGAGGCCGTCGACCTCGACCGCGGCCGGATCGTCCTCGACCGGAGGAAGACACAGAGCGTCACCGGACTGACGATCTCGGAGCCGCTCCGCGAGGTTCTCGAGGGGCTCCCGCGCGGCACGCCTGCGGCGCTCGTCTTCCGGCGCCCGGATGGGCAACCGTGGATCGCCTACAACATACAGGGGCACTTCTCCCGCGCGCGGGATCGGGCCGGCCTGAGGAAGACCCTCACCGTCCATTCGCTGAGGCACACCTTCGCGTCCTGGCTCGTCGCCGACGGCGTTCCGCTGCGGACCGTCTCCGAGCTTCTCGGGCACTCGAACATCGTGCAGACGAGCCGATACGCGCACTTGGCACCGGAACATCTACGGGAGGCCGTCGACCGGATCGGGCGCCTCGAGGGGTCGGGGGTCTCTCCGGCGCCACGAGAAGGGGCCGTGATTCCTCTTGACGAGCGCCGGAAGGCCGGATGTTAGAATCGGAAGCGGATTTTACGGCGCCCCCGATAATCGCCCGGATGGAGAGGCTCCCGGTCGGGGTCGTGGTCGTGAACTGGAACGGGGGGGCGCTCCTCGACGCCTGCCTCGACGCGCTCGCGGAAGAGCCGGCGTCGCGGCTCCTCGTCGTCGACAACGGCTCCGACGCGGAGGAGCTCCGGCGGCTCGCGGCGCGCCCCGGCGTCTTCGTTCTCCCGCTCGGGGCGAACCGCGGATTCGCTTCCGCCGCGAACGGCGGGGCGATCGACGCCCGGCTGAAGTCGCTCCCCTACCTCGCGTTCGTCAACAACGACGCCGTCCTCGAGCCGGGCTACCTCGCCGCGTGCGTCGCCGCGCTGGAGGCCGACCCGGGGCTGGCCGCCGTCCAGGGGGTGATCCTGGACGGCGAGGGGCGCCTCGCCGACGGCCTCGGAATCGCGTGGAACCGTCGCCTCGAGGCCGTCCAGCTTGGCCACGGGGAGCCGCCGCCGCCGCCCGGCGCGCCCGCTTTCCCGGTTCCCGGCGTCTCCGGCACGGCGCCCGTCTTCCGGAGGCGGGCGTTCGAGGAGGCCGGAGGCTTCGCCGGCTCCTTCTTTGCCTGGTACGAGGATGCCGACCTCGCCCTTCGGCTCCTCCGCTCCGGGGCGCGCTTCGCCTGCGTCCCCGCCGCCCGGGCCCGTCATGCCGGCTCGGCGACAGGACGCCGAACTCCCGAGCGAAAGTGGCGGCTCCTCCTCGGGAACCGCCTCCGGACGCTCCGCCGCAACCTCTCGGCCTCCGCCCGCCTCTCCGCGTTCCTCGTTCATCCCGTGCCGCTCCCCGCCCTTCGCGACGCCGTCCGCGAGCTCGGCGCGGGGCGCGCCCTCCGGACGCTCGCCGCCGCCTCGGCCGCGGTCGCGCGCCGCTCGGCCGAGGACCGTGCCGCGCGCGGCGGGCCGCCGCTCCTGCGGAGCCTCCCGCGGTGAGCGACCCTCTCGCCCGGGTGAGGGCGGTCGTCGTTTCCTGGAACTCGGCCGGGCACGTCGGCCGGGCCGTCGCGTCCGTCCCCGCGCCGGCCCGGGTCGTCGTCGTCGACAACGCCTCGTCCGACGGCTCGGCCGACGAAGCCGAGCGGGCGGGCGCCGTCGTCCTCCGCCTGCCGTCGAATGCCGGCTTCGGCCCGGCCTGCAACCTGGGAGCGGGCCGGGTGGACGGGCTCCCCGACCCCGAGGCGCTCCTCTTCCTGAACCCCGACGCCGCGCTCGTCGACGGCCGCGCCGCGCTCGCCGCGCTCCTCGCCGAGCTCGACGCCGACCCGGGCGTCGCGGCCGTCGCGCCCGCCCTCGAAGGCGACGGGCAGGAGGAGTTCCAGCTCCGGACGCTCCCGACGCTCGCGTCGCTCGCCCGCGAGGCGTTCCTCGTGAATCGCCTCTTCCCGTCGAACCGCGGCTTCCGCAGGGAGCGCTACCTCGACCGGGACCGGACGCGCCCGTTCGACGTCGAGCAGCCCGCGGCCGCCGCGCTCCTCGTGCGGCGCGCCGCGTACGAGCGGGTGAGCGGCTTCGACCCCGCGTTCGCTCCCGCCTGGTTCGAGGACGTCGACCTCTCTGCGAAGCTCCTCGAATCGGGGTACCGTATCCGCTTCGTCCCCGCGGCTCGCGCGAGCCACGTGGGCGGGACGACGATGCGCGCGCTCCCCTACGACGACTACCTCCCGCTCTACACGCGGAACCTCCTCCGGTACCTGGGGCGCCATTCCGGGCCGGCCACGCGCGCCGGGGCGAGGACCGTCCTGGCCGCCGGGGCGTTCCTCCGCCTCGCCCTCCTCCCGCTCGTCCGCGGCGACCACGCCCGGCCCGAGGCGGCGCGGGCGTACGTCCGCGTCCTCCGCGGCCTCCTCGGGCTCGGCTTCCGGAGCGCGCTGCTGCCGCGGGAGAGCTGAGTGCCGCGCGTCGTCGTCTCCCTCGTCACCCACAACGAGTCGCGCGACACCGAGCGGCTCCTCCCGACGCTCTTCGCGCAGACCTTCCGCGACTTCGCCGTCGTGGCCGTCGACAACCGCTCGGAGGACGGCACGCGCGCCGCGCTCGCGGCCGCGCAGAAGACCGCCCCGGCGCCGATGGAGATCGTCGCCTCGCGCGAGAACCTGGGCTTCGCGGGGGGGCACAACGTCGGGATCGCGAAGGCGATCGAGCGGGGAGCCGAGTGGGTCCTCGTCCTGAACGCGGACGTCGTCCTCGCCCCCGACTACCTCGAGCGGCTCCTCGCCGACGCGGACCGGCCCGGCCGGGAGTGGGTCGGGGCGCTGACCGGGAAGATCCTGCGGGCCGACGGACCCGAGCTCGCGCCGACCGGGGTCATCGACACGGTCGGGATCCGGATGACGCGCGGAGGGCGGCACTTCGACGTCGGAGCGGGCGAGCCCGACACCGGCCGGTGGGACCGGCCCGCCGAGGTCTTCGGCGTCTCCGGCTGCGTCGCCCTCTACCGCGCCTCGGCCCTCGCCGACGCGAAGATCTCGACCGGATTCTTCGACGACGACTTCTTCGTCTACCGGGAGGACGTCGACCTCGCCTGGCGCCTCCGCGGACGGGGATGGACGGCCCGCTGCATCCCGTCGGCGCTCGCGTGGCACCGCCGCCGGAACCTCCCGGAGCGCCGTCCGTCGATGTCGGCCATCGCGAACCTCCACTCGGTGAAGAACCGGTTCCTCCTCCGGGTCAACAACGCGGGCCCGGACCACCTCCGCGCGACGTTCCCCCTCACGTTCGCCCGCGACGTCGTCGTCGTCGGAGCCTGCGTCTTCAGGGAGAGGACCTCCCTCGAGGCGCTTCGCTGGCTCGCCCGGAACCGGGCGCGGCTCCTCGCCAAGCGCCGCGAGGTCCTCGAGCGCCGGACCGTCTCCGACCGGGCGCTCCTCCGCTGGTTCGGGCCGGACCCGGGAGGCGCGCGGATCCCGGACGTGGACGCGTGAGGCTCGCGATCCTCGGGACGCGCGGCGTCCCGGCGGCGTACGGCGGGTTCGAGACGCTCGCCGAGGAGCTCTCCGCGCGCCTCGCGGCGCGGGGGCACGACGTGACCGTCTACGCCCGCCGCGGCGCCGTCCGCGAGGCCGTCTCCCGCTGGCGCGGCGTCCGCGTCGTCTTCGCGCCGACGTTCCGGCACAAGTACCTCGACACGGTCGTCCACGGCGTGACGTCGGGGCTCCACGCGGCCGTCGCCTCATACGACGCCGTCCTGGTCTGCAACGGCGCGAACGCGCTCGCCTGCCGGCTCCCCCGCCTCCTCGGCGCCGGGACGCGGGTCCTCCTGAACGTCGACGGCCTCGAGCGGAACCGGCGGAAGTGGAACCGCCTCGGGAAGGCGGTCTACGCGCTCTCGGAGCGGCTCTCCTGCGTCCTCCCCGACGTCGTCGTGACCGACGCGGAAGAGATCCGGCGGTACTACCGGGAACGGTACGGCGCCGAGTCGGCGTTCGTCCCGTACGGCTCCGACCTCCCCGAGCCGGAGGACGCGACGGTCCTCGGGAGCCTCGGTCTCGAGCCGGAACGGTACCTCCTCTACGTCTCCCGCTTCGAACCGGAGAACAACCCCGACGCCGTCGTCCGCGCCTACCGGGACGTCCCGGGCGAGCTCCCGCTCCTCCTCGTCGGGTCGGCCCCGTACGCCGAGGGCTTCATCGCGCGCCTGAAGGAAGAGGCGGCGAGGGACCCCCGCGTCGTCCTCCCCGGGGCGATCTACGGCGAGGGCTACCGCGCCCTCCTCGCGAACACGGCGGCCTACGTCCACGCGACCGAGGTGGGCGGGACGCACCCGGCGCTCATCGAGGCGATGGGCTACGGCCGCCCCGTCCTCGTCCACGACACCCCCGAGAACCGCGAGGTCGCGGGGGACGCCGCCCTCTTCTGGGACGCCCGCCAGCCCGCGACGCTCACCGGGCTCCTCACCGCCCTCCTCCCCGACGCGGCACGACGCGCCACCCTCGGCGAGGCGGCCCGCCGGCGCGCCGAGGAGCGCTACCGCTGGGACGACGTGACCGACGCCTACGAGGCGCTCTTCTCCGGGCGGGTCCCGAACGGGCTACGATCGGGGCCGGAATGCTGAAGCAGCAGGCGAGGTCCGTCGCCGCCTCGCTCTACGCCGCCGACCTGACGTCGACCCTCGCGGCCCTCGCGGCCGCGTACCTCGTCCGGAGCGAGCTCCTCCCCCGCTTCTTCCCGGACCGGCTGACGCCCCTCTACCCGTTCGCCTGGTACCTCGTCCTCGTCGGGCCGGTCGTCGTCATCTGGACCGGCCTCCTCTTCCTCGCCGGCGCCTATCGGAGCCGCCG
>JAGOBQ010000602.1 GCA_017999215.1 Thermoanaerobaculia bacterium | reverse complement strand
GGCTCGGACCGCGTCGTCGAGCGCCTCGCGGCCTGTGCCCGCGGCGGAGGCGTCCCCGTCCTCGTCTTCCCGCCCGTCGAGGGCGAGGAGGCCGGCGTCCGGCTCGACCGCCTCGGCGCGCACCTCCGCGAGCTCGGCGCGCGGAAACTCCTCTTCCTCCACCGCCCCGGCGGCCTCCGGCAGGGAGGCCTCCTCGTCCCGATCGTGAACCTTACGACGGAGGCCGCGGGCCTCCTCGCGAGCGGCGAGCTCTCCCGCAAGGAGACGCTCATCCTCGAGCACGCCCGGCGCCTCTGCGAGGAATCCGCTCCGCCCTCGTTCACCGTCGCCGTGACCTCCCCGCTCAACCTCCTCCGCGAGCTCTTTACCGTGAAGGGGGCCGGGACGCTCCTCCGCCGCGGAGCACGAATCTCGCGCCACGACGGCTGGACGGGGGTCGACCTCGCGCGTCTCCGCGCCCTCCTCGCCTCCAGCTTCCGCCGCCCCCCCGCCGAGACCTTCTTCGGGCGGACGCCCGGCCGTGTCTACCTCGAGGAGAGCTATCGCGGCTGCGCCGTCCTCGTCGCGACGCCGCTCGGCGCCTACCTGACGAAGTTCGCCGTCTCCGCCGAGGCGCAGGGCGAGGGGATCGCCCGCGACCTCTGGGACGCCCTCGCTGTCGAGAGCCCGGTCGTCTTCTGGCGCGCCCGCCCGACGAACCCCATCGGCGACTGGTACGCGAAGCTCGCCGACGGCCTCGTGCGCCTCCCCGGCTGGACGATCTACTGGAAGGGCGTCCCGCCCGCCTCGATTCCCGCCGTCGTCGACTGGACGCTCGCGCAGCCGGTCGACATTCCGCGGGACGGGGAGTGACGGGCGAGGCCCTCCTCGACTTCGCCTCCGAGACCTTCGACGGTGCACGGCAGGAGGGCGGATCGCCTGACGCTCGCGGGGAACGCGTTCCCGTTCCGGCGCGAGGACCGTTGATGCCGGAGTCCTCCGCGGAACGAAGGGGGCCGGTAAGCGCCTTTACTCCCCGAGGTCGCGGGTCGTCCGCGAGCGCGAGGATTCGCCGGTCTATCCGGCGCCGGCCTCGGGATCGAGGCGCGCCATCTCACGCTCTGCGGACGGAAGGATCTGAAGATGGTAGGTCACGCGAGGCCGAGCCGGCGGCGCGCGTCTTCGTACGGCGCGGGCGCCTCGCTCGGATCGGCGAGCCGTCGGGCGATCTCCGCGGCATCCTCAGCGTCTTCGAGCGCTTCGAGGAGCCGGAGGTCTTCGATCGGAACGACGGCGGCCCCTTCGTCAGGCAGCTCGACACGCTCGTCCCCGCGGACCCGGGCGAGGAGGTCTTCGGGGAGCCGTGCGGGGATCGCCACGGGTGAAGGATATGCCCGTGCGGACAGGCAGAGCCGCCCCCCTCTGGAAGGCCAAACCTTCCGCATTCTGGCTAGTGGCGGGCCAGTGGGGAATCGGCAGAAGGAAAGTGGAGTGGAGCCTGCTTCGGCGGCCTCGTCGAGCGATTCCTCGTGACGAAACGCTACGCGACGGCCTGGAGGACGGTGAGCCGGCCACGACGAAGGCCGTCGGCGCGGCGGTCAGCCTCTCGCGTGCCAGGCTCGCGCTTATCGAGACGGAGCCCGTGACGACGCTGCGGAAACGGATGACGTCAGTCCCCGGCGCCCCGCCCCAAAGCCGGAGAAGTCGGGCGCGCCAAGAGGGCCTCCACGTTTGTGCCAAGACTCGGCCTAATCTGATGGCGTACCGGGAAGCGAACAGCGACTGGAACATCGTCATCTGCTGGGCGCCGTGGGTGGGGTCGTCGGTGGAGTCGACGTCCAGGATGATCCGGCGCCACGCCTGAGGCCCCTGCCCCCTGAGCCACTCCACGTACCGCTCGAGCAGCCAGTCGCCCAGGGCCTCGAGCTCCTCGGGCCGGATCTTCTCCTCCAGCCGCGAGAGCGTCGGCTGCGAGGCCAGCACCGATTCCGGCATTCCCGCCACCCTCTGCAACACCGTCTGAAGCCCTGGGTCGTACCGCAGCGTGTTGGAGTCGGTAGCGTCCTCCCATCCACAGGCGATCTGGTAGATCCGCTGGGCCAGCAGATCCCGAATCGCGTGTCGGACTTTCCCGGGCTGTCGCCGATCCGAGAGCGCCTCGGCCATCGTCGCCGTCAGCCGCTCCCGTCGGTCCATCTGGGACAGCAGAAGAACGCCCGCGTCCGACGTGACCGAGCCCCCGTCGAACGCCGCCGTCACCTCCCGACGACCCACGTGAAACAGAACCAACTGCTCGTTACACTCTGTCACGCGGGATCCTCCTCTCGTAAGCCCATCTTGTGTGTCTCAACACCGCTCCAGATGCGGCCCGAAGGCGGGTCCCGCCACTGTTGTCTTCAGCGTTTCACGAATGATCCGGGCTAGCACGCGAGCCCGCTCGCCACCTGCGAGCGCCCGATCCGATTGGACGAGGCGCTTCGCACGGCAGCGGGTCCGCGCGGCCACATGGAGAGACTCGGGAGCCGAGCCGGTCCGGCCGCCAGCACGGGAATCCGAGTCGTCCGGGCACTTCTTCGCAGTCCGTCCTGCTCAGCCGGCACGGCGTAGCCTCCCGCGTCGAGTCATCCCGGCACCGCTCGACCCCTCTGGTTCTTCGATCGACGACGGAGACGGGGAGCCGTCAGCCGAGACTCTCTACGATCAGCCCCCGGTTCGATGCGAGCGAACCTGTCGTACGTTCCGCCGGCACCAAGCACCCGTCGTGAATCCGGTAGACGCTGTCGAAGCCCGAGATCATGCGTTCGTCGTGAGTCACGGTGACGACTGCGGCCCCCCGCTCGCGGGTAATCCGCCTCAGCAGCGCCATCACCTGCGTACCGCGCTCCGTATCAAGTGCCGCGGTCGGCTCGTCGGCCAGCACGAGGCGCGGAGAGCTCGCGAGGGCGCGTGCGATCGCGACGCGCTGCTGCTCGCCCCCGGAGAGATTCGCCGGGAGGTCGTGTC
>JAGOBQ010000098.1 GCA_017999215.1 Thermoanaerobaculia bacterium | reverse complement strand
CCACGGGATGACGCCGGGGGAGCTGGCCCGCTGGGCGAACGCCGAGAGCGCGCTCGGCTGCGAGCTGAACGTCGTGCCGATGCGGGTCGAAGGACGCCCGGGGCCCGCCCCGCGCGGACGCATCGGCGAGACGCCGGCCTGGGTCCTCCCTTCTCCGAACATGCCGACCCCCGAGACCGCGCTCGTCTATCCGGGGATGTGCCTCCTCGAAGGGGCGAACCTCTCGGAGGCGCGCGGCACGACGCGCCCGTTCGAGACGGTCGGGGCGCCGTGGCTCGACGCGGAGATGGCCGCCGACCGCGCGAACGCGCTCGGCCTCCCCGGCGTCCTCTTCCGCCCGCACGTTTTCCGCCCGACGTTCCACAAGTTCGCGGGCCAGGACTGCGGCGGCCTCCAGCTCCACGTCACGGGCCGCGACGCGTTCCGCCCGTACGAGACGGGCCTCCGCCTCGTACAGCTCCTCCGCGACCTCGACCCGTCGCGCTTTCGCTGGAGGACCGAGACGTACGAGTACCGGAGCGACGTCCCCGCCGTCGACCTCCTCGCGGGGACGCCGCGCTACCGCGCGCTCGTCGACGCGGGAGAGAGTCTCGACCCCTGGATCGCGACGTTCCCGGACGACGTCGCCCGCTTCGCGCCTTCGCGGGAGGCGGCGCTCCTCTACCGTCCCGGCCCGCCGCGAGTGCAGGTCGTCGGCGCGCACGACTCGGGGAAGACGACGCACGCCCTCGCCCTCGTCGCGGCGCTCGCCGCGCGCGGGTTGAAGGTCGGAGCCGTCAAGCACACGCGCGACGAGTACGAGACGGACGTCGAAGGGAGCGACTCTCAGCGCCACTTCGCGGCGGGAGCGAGCCCGGTCGTCTTCGTCTCGGGGCGGCGGACGGGCGTCCACGCGCGACACGACGCCGATCCGTCGCTCGACGCCGTCGTCGCGCGCGAGATGCCCGACGCCGACGTCGTCGTCGTGGAGGGGTTCCGCGAGGCGTCAGGGCCGAAGGTCGAGATCTGCCGTTCCGCGACCGGGCGGGCCCCCGTCTGCACGGACGACCCCGGCGTCCTCGCCGTGCTGACGGACCGCGACACCCCGCATCCCTCCGCCGTCCCCCGCCTGCCGCTCGGCGAGGTCGAGCGGCTCGTCCCGCTCGTCCTCGACGCTCTCGGCCTCGGAGGTCCTCGATGAAGGCGATCCTCGTCCCGTCTCCCGGCGGCCCGGAAGCGCTCGTCCTCGGCGAGGCGCCGGAGCCGGTCCTTCGCGAGGGGGAGCTCCTCGTCCGCGTCCGCGCCACGGCCGTCAACCGCGCCGACCTCCTCCAGGCGGCGGGGAAGTACCCGCCGCCGCCGGGCGAATCGGAGCTCCTCGGCCTCGAGGCCGCGGGCGTCGTCGAGGGGACGGGGGAGCGCGTTTTCTTCCTCCTGCCCGGCGGCGGCTACGCGGAGAAGGTCGCGGTGCCGAGGTCGATGCTGATGCCGATCCCCGACCGGCTCTCGTTCGAGGAGGCCGCAGCCGTGCCGGAGGCGTGGTTCACGGCGTACCTGAACCTCTTCCGCGAGGGCGCCCTCGCCGCCGGCGAGGTCGTCGTCCTCCACGCCGCCGGCTCCGGCGTCGGGACCGCGGCGATCCAGCTGGCGAAGCAGGCGGGGGCCCGCATCGCCGCGACCGTCCGCTCCGCCGCCAAGGCCATGGCGCTCGAGGCGCTCGGCGCCGACCTCGTCGTCGACACGACGGCGCGCGACTTCGCCGAGGCGGTCGAGGAGCGGTTCGGGAAGGCGTCCGTCGGCCTCGTCCTCGACCCGGTCGGCGGCGCGACGCTCGAGGGGAACGTCCGGCTCCTCGCGCGCGGCGGACGGCTCGTCCTGATCGCGACGATGGGGGGCGGATCAGCGGAGCTCGACCTGCGCGCGGTCCTGACGAAGCGGCTTCGGATCGTCGGCTCGACGCTCCGCGCCCGGCCTCTCGCCGAGAAGGCCGACCTCACCTCCGCCTTCGTCCGCGACGTTCTCCCCGGCTTCGCCGACGGCCGCTTCCGGCCCCTCGTCGACTCCGTCTTCCCGCTCGAGCGGGCCGCCGACGCCCACCGGCGGATGGCGTCGAACGCGAACGTCGGGAAGATCGTCCTCACGGTGGCGTCGTGACCTACCGGGCGGCCGTCTTCGACCTCGACGGGACGCTCCTCGATTCGTACGTCGGGATCCACGACGCGCTCTCGGCGGTCCTCGAGCATTTCGACCGCCCGCCCGTCACGCTCGAGGAGTCTCGTCGGCTCGTCGGCCACGGCCTCGAGGCGCTCATCGCGAAGGTCCTCCCCGAGGAGCTCCGCGCGGAAGGGGCGCAGCGCTTCCGCTTCCGCTACAAGGTGAACGCGCCGAAGCTGACGCGCCTGATGCCCGACGCCGAGCTCGTCGTCTCGGAGCTCTGGAGGCGGGGCGTGAGGCTCTCGATCGCCTCGAACAAGCCGGCGGTCTTCAGCCGGCAGCTCCTCGCCGGCTTCGGCCTCGAGGAGCTCTTCGCCTTCGTGGGCGGGCCGGACCTCGGCTTCCCCGAGAAGCCCGACCCGGCGATGGTTCGGGCCGCGCTCGACGCGATGGGTGTGCCGCCCGCCGAGACGCTCTTCGTCGGCGACATGACCGTCGACGTCGCGACGGCCCGCGCGGCCGGCCTCGCCGTCGCCGTCGTCCCGCTCGGCTCCTCGACGCGCGAGGAGCTCGAGGCGAGCGGTCCGGAGTTCCTTCTCGACGCTCTCGCGGAGGTGCTCGGGCTGTTCGGAGAGGCGGAGTAGCGGACGTCTCGCGCATGGGAGCCCGGCGAGACGTCGTCTCCGTGGCTGAGAGCGCAGGGCGCGAAATGGCCTGGTCGGAGCGTTCCCGACGATGGCCCGGACGTCGCGTCGCGAGCGGAGACGGCACGGCGCGGAGCGTAAAATCCGCACCATGAGCAGCTCCGCCTTCGACTCCACCTCCGGCCACGCCGGGCAGGTTCGTTTCTTCAACCCCGGCCCCGTGTGGGTCCGTCCGCAGGTGCTCCAGGCCCTCGGCGGCCCGATGATGTCCCACCGTTCCGCGGCCTTCTCCGACCTCTACGGCCGCATCCTCGACAAGCTCCCGAAGGTCTTTCGGACGAAGGGTCAGGCCCACACGCTCGCGACCTCCGCGACCGGCGTCTGGGAGGCCGGCCTCGTCTCCTGCGCCACGGGTCCCGTCCTCGCCTGCTGCAACGGCTCCTTCTCCGACAAGTGGGGCGAGATGAGCCAGCGGCTCGGCCTCGAGACCGATTTCGTGCGGTCCGAGTGGGGTAAGCCGATCCTCGCGGACGACGTGAAGAAGGCGCTCGCGGCGAAGAAGTACCAGGTGGTCACGGTCGTCCACAACGAGACGTCCGTCGGCACGATCTCCGACCTCGCCGCGATCTCGAAGGTGATCCGCGAGAACAGCGACGCCCTCGTCTTCGCCGACGTCGTCACGTCGCTCGCGGCGACGCAGGTCGAGACCGACGAGTGGGGGCTCGATCTCGCCGTCTGCGGCTCGCAGAAGGCGCTCGCGCTCCCCCCCGGCATCGCGGTCTTCGCCGTGTCGGAGAAGGCGCTCGCGGCGGCACGCGCGAAGAAGTGCCGCGGCCTCTACCTCGACCTCCTCGACGTCGAGGCGTTCGGCAAGAAGAAGCAGAACCCGACGACGCCGTCGCTGCCGCTCCTCTACGCCCTCGACGTCCAGCTCGACCACATCCTCGCCGAGGGGATGGAGGCCCGCTGGGCGCGCCACCACGAGATGCTGAAGGCGGTCGAGGAGTGGGCGCCGAAGGCCGGCTTCCGCTTCCTCCCCGACCCGCCCGCGCACTCGCCGAGCGTCTCCTCCCTCTTCCCGCCCGAGGGCGTCGGCGCGGAAGACCTGAACAAGGCGATGAAGGGCGCCGGCTGGGTCCCGGGCTCGGGCTACGGCAAGTTCAAGTCGCTCAACATCCGGATCGGCCACATGGGCGACGTCGACGTCGCCTCGGTGAAGAACGTCCTGGCCGCCTACGAGGAGCAGGCGGCGAAGCTCCTCGCGGCGCCGAAGGGCTGAGGGCCCCCCGAAGGGTCCTGCCCGATCGACCAGGCCATCCCACGGGCCCCGGAGCCGCGAAGGTTCCGGGGCCCGTTTCCGTTTGCGGTACGCTGGAGGGAAAGGCCTCGAGCCTCCTCTCCGGAGCGGAGGCGACGAACAGGGAGCGCACATGAGCATCCGCACCCGGGTCGGAGTCGTCTTCGGCGGGCCGTCGCGAGAGCACGGCGTCTCCTTCCTCTCCGCGCGCTGCCTGCTCGAGAACCTCCCGTTCGACCGCTACGAAGCGCTCCCGGTCTTCGTCGGCAAGGACGGTCTCTGGCACGGCGTCGCCGACTCGCGCGAGGAGATGCTCCGGTACTTCGCGCGTCCGGCGCGTGAAGCGCTCCTCGACGGCGTCGCCCCCGGCTCGAGGCCCGCGCCCCCCGCCGAGATCGTCGCGTCGTTCGGGGCGGCCTTCCGCGACGGCGCGTGGGACGTCGTCTTCCCGATCCTCCACGGCACGTTCGGGGAGGACGGCGTCCTCCAGGGGCTCCTCGAGGCGATGAACGTCCCGTACGTCGGCTTCGGCGTCGCCGCCTCGGCGGTCGGGATGGACAAGCTCCTGATGAAGGCGGCGTTCGGCGCAGCCGGGCTGCCGCAGGTCCGCTACGTCGGCGTCCGGGCGGCGGCCTGGCGCGACGCGGGGCGCCGCGCGGCGCTCCTCGCCCGGTCGGAGACCCTCGGCCTCCCGCTCTTCGTGAAGCCCGCCTGTGCCGGCTCCTCCGTCGGGATCACGAAGGTCCGGGAGAGGACCGCGCTCGAGGAGGCCGTCGACGCCGCTCTCGCGGTCGACGCGACGGCCCTCGTCGAGGAGGCCGCCGACGCTCGCGAGATCGAATGCGCCGTCCTGGAGGACGAGCAGGGAGAGCCCGAGGCCTCGTTCCCCGGGGAGGTCGTCCCGGGGCACGAGTTCTACGACTACGAGGACAAGTACATCGACGACCGTTCCTACTCGATCCTCCCCGCCGAGCTGCCGGAGGAGACGTCGACCGCGGTGCGGCGAATGGCCTGCGCCGCCTTCGACGCCGTCGGGGGCGCCGGGTTCGCGCGCGTCGACTTCTTCCTCGAGCGCGCCTCGGGGCGCGTCCTCCTGAACGAGATCAACTCGCTCCCGGGCTTCACGCCGATCTCGATGTTCCCGAAAATGTGGGAGGCGACCGGGCTCCCGCTGCCCCAGCTCCTCGACCGGCTCGTCGCGAGCGCGTTCCGCAGGCCGCTCCGGGGGCGTTGAGGCCGGGACCCGCGGAGGCGCGGACCCCGGCCGTCACGGTCCCGGCCGCTCAGCGCGGCAGCAGCGTCCGCGGGTCCGCCGTCCCCGCGTCGATGACGGAAGCGTAGGCGCCGACGCGCGCCCCCGCCGTCGGCGACGAGATGACGAAGGCGGCGTCGGAGAGGTTCGTGTAGCCGAAATGCTCGCCGACGTTGTACTGGGCCCGCGAGAGCGGCCCGAGGGAGGCGTTCAGCGTCTTGAGGACGGCTCCCGCGGTCGAGACGAGCTGAACGGTGACCGCGGTCGTCGTCTCGTTCGCGTTCGCGAGCATCAGGTTCGTCCGGAAGAACGTGTCCTGGCGGACGCCGAGGATCGACTTCGGCGTGCTCCCGATCAGCTCGTCCGTCGAGAGGACGAGAACGCTCTGGCCGTACGTCCCGGCGCCGCCCGCGGTCCAGGTCTGGCCGAGGATCGCGAGGTCCGACGTCGAGGCGCGGACGAGGATCGGCCCGTAGTCGTTCGTGAGGCCGAAGAGGCTCGAGAGGACGTCCCGCCACGTGACGGTCTGGCCGGCAGGGATCGAGACGGACCGCTCCGGCCCGCCGCGACCGTCGCCCGAGTTCCCGAGGAACTTGACGATCGCCGAGGCCGACGACGTCCCCTTGTTCCTCACGGAGAGGTCGGTCTTCCAGAAGGCCCCGGCGCCCTGCACTCGCGCGCTCGAGGTGAGGAGCCAGGTGCCGGCGACGGTGAATCCTCCTCCTCCGCCCCCGCCGCCTGCGGAGATCGTGAACGTCTTGTCGATGTACGGGACGTCGAAGATCCGATCGGAGAAGACCTGGACGCGCCACGTCCCGGGCTTCGACGCGGGAGACTTGCCCGCGATGTCCAGCGCGGCCCACTTGCACGGCGCGCCTCCGGCGGGGAGCGGGTCCCACTGGCCCGTGGCGTGGACCTTCCCGTCGGGCGAGTACCAGACCCGCGAGAGCCGCTCGCCGTCCGCGTGTCCGCTGATCTGGAACCAGAGGTAGACGCTCGCGTCGGTCGAGGAGAACGAGGAGGTCGCCGTCGGGAGGGGCGTGCACGCCTGGTTCGCCGGCACCGACTTCGCCGTCCTCGCGTTCGTGATCGTCGGGAATCCGGAGCCGCCGCCCGATGAGATCGTGAACGGCAGGTCGAGGTAGGGGACGTCCAGGATCTTGTCGGAGAAGACCCGGACGCGCCAGGCCCCGGGCGTCGTCGCGACCGACGTGCCGGCGATCCGGAGGCTGGCGGGCACGCAGTAGCTCCCGCCGCCCGGGAGCGGATCCCAGCTCCCGGAGGCGGCGATCGAGCCGTCCGGTGCGTACCAGACGCGCGTCAGCGTCTCGCCGTTCGCGTGGCCGCTGATGACGAACCAGAGGTAGACCCGCTCGTCCGTCGGGGCGAAGGTCGAGACCGGAGTCGGCGGCGTGCAGGTGCCCTCGGGGATCGACTTCGCGGTTCGCGCGTTCGTGATCGTCGGGAAGCCGGTCCCGCCGCCGCTCGAGGAGACGGTGAACGTCAGGTCGACGTACGGGACGTCGAAGATCTTGTCGGAGAAGACCTGGACCCGCCAGGTGCCGGGCTTGGTGGCGGCGCTCGTCCCCGCGATGGAGATGTGGGCCTCGAGGCAGTAGGACGTGTACTGCGCCGTCGAGAGGGGAGCCCAGGAGCCCCGGTGGTAGATCTCGCCGCTCGGGTCCCACCAGAGGACCGAAAGCCCTTCGCCGTTCTGGAAGCCGCTGATCCGGAAGTAGAGGTAGGCGGCCGCGTCGGTCGAGGCGAAGGAGGTCACGGCCGTCGGCACGGACGCGCAGAGGCTCGACGGGACCGACTTCGTCGTCCGCTGGTAGGTGATCGTCGGGAAGGAGAGCGCCAAGCCGGCCCCGTCGGGGGCCACGGCGGCGTCTCCGGAGCCGTCCGCGGACGTCCCGTCGGCGTCGAACGGGCACGGGTCGTATCCGATGTCCTGACCGGCCGCGAGACACGGGACGACGGCGAGAAATGCGAGCAGAGCGAAGATCGGCGGCTTTCTCATCGTCTCCTCCTTCAGGGACGAGACGCGAGACCCCGGCTCCGGCGGGCGCGGAGGGGCCGCGGTCCCGCGTCGCTCCTCCGTCGGCCATTCTACGCTGCGGCGCGGCAGGCGCCCTCACTACAATGAACGTTCGCCGCCGTGACGGCGGTGCAGGGAGGTGTTTCGTGAACGAGGTTCGTGCGGCGCTCGGGGCGACGGAGATCTTCTCGGGGCTTTCGGAGAGGGTCCTCGACCTCCTCGCGGGGGCGGCGATCCGCCGGGACGTTCCGACCGAGACGATGCTCTGGACGCAGGGCGCGCCGCGCCGCGCCCTCTTCGTCATCCTCGAGGGGAGCGTGGAGATCTCGCGCGAGAAGGACGGGGCGATCGAGCCGCTGTCGGTGGAGGGGCGCGGGGAGGCCGTCGGCGTCGGGGCGCTCCTGCACACCTCCGAGCACACGACCTCGGCGCGGGCGCTCACGGACCTCTCGATCATCGAGCTGCCGCGTGCGGAGGTGCGGGCGCGCCTGATGGGCGACGCGGGCGCGGCGATGGACGTCGTCTCGCGCGTGGCGATCGTCATGAACCGACACCTCCAGTACCAGAGCTCGCGAGACGTCGGAGCGGAGAAAGGGTACGCGTCGGGCGAGACCCGCCGCGAGCACGACCTCCTCGGCGAGCGCGACGTCCCGGCCGACGCGCTCTACGGCGTCCAGACGCTCCGGGCCGTCGAGAACTTCCCGATCACCGGCATCCCCGTCTCCCACTTCCCGACGCTCGTCCGCGCCCTCGCGATGGTGAAGCTCGCGGCGGCGCGCGCGAACGCCCGCCTCGGCCTCCTGCCCGAGGAGGTCGCCGACGCGATCGGTCTGGCCGCGCAGGAGGTGATCGACGGGCACCACCACGGGCACTTCGTCGTCGACATGGTCCAGGGGGGCGCCGGGACGTCGACGAACATGAACGCGAACGAGGTCCTCGCGAACCGTGCGCTCGAGATCCTCGGCCGCTCCCGCGGCGACTACGCGGCCTGCCACCCGAACAACCACGTGAACCTCGCCCAGTCGACGAACGACGTCTACCCGACGGCGCTCCGGATCGCGACGATCCTCTCGACGCAGGGGCTCCTCGACGCTCTCGAGCGTCTGCGGGTCGCGCTCGCCGAGAAGGGGGAGGAGTTCCGCGACGTCCTGAAGATGGGGCGGACGCAGCTTCAGGACGCCGTCCCGATGACGCTCGGGCAGGAGTTCGGGGCGTTCGCGGTGACGACGGGGGAGGACGTCGCCCGGCTGACGGAGACGGTCCGGCTCTTCCTCGAGGTGAACATGGGCGGCACGGCGATCGGCACCGGGATCAACGCCGACCCGCGCTACCCGGCGCTCGTCGTCGAGGAGCTCCGGAACGTCACCGGCCTCGACGTCGTCCTCTCGGAGAACCTCGTCGAGGCGACGCCCGACACGGGCGCGTTCGTCATGTTCTCCGGGGTCCTCAAGCGCGTCGCCGTGAAGCTCTCGAAGATGTGCAACGACCTCCGGCTCCTCTCGTCGGGGCCGCGCTGCGGTCTCGCCGAGATCAACCTGCCGCCGATGCAGCCCGGGTCGAGCATCATGCCGGGGAAGGTGAACCCGGTCATCCCCGAGGTCGTCAACCAGGTCGCGTTCCAGGTCATCGGCAACGACCTGACGATCACGCTCGCTTCCGAGGCGGGGCAGCTCCAGCTGAACGTCATGGAGCCGATCCTCGCGTTCAACCTCTTCCAGTCGGTCGACATGCTGACGTCCGCCATCGACACCCTCCGGCTCCGCTGCATCACCGGGATCACGGCGAACCGCGAGCACGCCCGCGAGATGGTGGAGCGCTCGATCGGCATCGTGACGGCGGTCGTTCCCGCCCTCGGCTACGAGCGCTCGAGCGAGGTGGCCAAGGAAGCGCTCGCGACCGGCCGGCCCGTGCGCGAGCTGATCCTCGAGAAGGGGTACCTGACCTCGGCCCAGCTCGACGATCTCCTCTCGATCGACGCGATGACGAAGCCTCGGCCGCTCGCGCTCGGCGATCGGACCGTCTGAAGCCGGCGAGACCCGAGGGCCGCCGGCCGGGAAGGAGCGCCATGTCGAAGCTGATCGGGGTCCTGACGTCGGGCGGCGACACGCCGGGGCTGAACGCCGCCCTCCGGGCGGTCGGGAAGGCGGCCGAGCTCCGCCACGGCATGCAGGTGATCGGGTTCCGCGACGGATTCCGCGGCCTCATGGAGAACCGGACGATCTGGCTCGACGACCGCGCCCTTTCCGGAATCCTCACCCACGGCGGGACGATCCTCGGGACGAGCCGCGACAAGCCGTATGCGATGCCGGTGGCGGGGAAGGTCGTCGACATGACGGACCTCATCGTCGAGAACTACCGGAAGCACCACCTGGACGCCCTCGTCTGCCTGGGCGGGGGCGGGACGCAGAAGAACGCGTTCCACCTCGTGAAGGCGGGGCTGAACGTCGTCACCCTTCCGAAGACGATCGACAACGACGTCGCGATGACCGACGTCACGTTCGGCTTCGACACGGCGCTCGGGATCGCGACGGAGGCCGTGGACCGGCTCCACTCCACGGCCCACAGCCACCACCGGATCATCGTGGTCGAGGTGATGGGGCACAAGGCGGGCTGGCTCGCGCTCGGCGCCGGCGTGGCGGGAGGCGCCGACGTCATCCTGATCCCGGAGATCCCCTACGACGTCGAGGTCATCTCGGCCGCGATCCTGAAGCGGTTCCGGAGCGAGAAGCGGTTCTCGATCGTCGCGGTCGCAGAGGGAGCGCTCTCTCTCGAGCAGGCCGCGGCCGCGGCGAAGGCGAAGGAGCGCGACGGGAAGAAGGCGACCGCGCGGCCGAAGGAGCGGGCTCCGGAAGGCGAGGGGCACGAGAGCGGAAGGGCGCTCGGCCTCGCGCGCAAGCTCGAGGAGCGGACGGGCCTCGAGTCGCGCGTGACGATCCTGGGGCACCTGCAGCGCGGCGGGACGCCCTCCGCGGCCGACCGCTTCCTCGCCACCCGACTCGGCACGGCCTGCGCGGACCTCGTCGCGAAGCGGAAGTACGGAGTGATGGTCGCCGCGCACGGCGAGGGAACCCGCCCCGTGCCGCTCGGGGACGTCGTGGGAAAGAGGAAGACGGTCCCGCCCGACCACCCGTGGGTGGCCGCCGCGCGAGCGGTCGGGACCTGCCTGGGGGACTAGCGAGAAGCGAGGCGAGAAGAAGCGACGGCGGGCCGTGAGGCCCGCCGTCGCTGGATGTCTCGCCGTATTCGGTCCGACCCCGCGCCCATCACCTCGCGACCTCGCGCGCCTCGGGCGCGGGCGCCGCGAAGGGCGGCGGGTGGGGGGCGC
>JAGOBQ010000601.1 GCA_017999215.1 Thermoanaerobaculia bacterium | reverse complement strand
TCGACATGATCACGAACTTCGCGGCGAAGCACCGCTACCGGACGGGGCTCGGCGTCCCGATCGTCGTCCGCGGGCCGTCGGGCGGCGGGGTCCACGCCGGCCCGTTCCACTCGCAGAGCCCGGAAGGGTACTTCGCGCGGACGCCCGGCCTCGCCGTCGTCGTCCCGTCGACGGCGGCCGACGCCCGCGGGCTCCTGAAGGCCGCGATCCGGGACGACGACCCGGTCCTCTTCCTCGAGCACAAGCTCCTCTACCGGCGGGCCAAGGAGGTCCTCCCGGGGGGCGATGGCCTCGTCCCGATCGGGAAGGCCGCTCTGAGGCGCGACGGACGGGACCTGACGATCGTGACCTGGGGAGCGATGGTTTCCCTCGCTCTCGAGGGCGCCGCCGAGCTCGCGAAGGAAGGGGTCGAGGCCGAGGTGATCGACCTCCGGACGCTCCTCCCGATGGACGAGGAGGCGGTCCTGGATTCGGTGAGGAAGACCTCGAAGGCGCTCGTTCTCCACGAGGAGTCGCGTACCCTCGGCGTCGGAGCCGAAATCGCGGCGCTCCTCGCCGAGAAGGCGTTCGAGTGGCTCGACGCGCCCGTCGTCCGCCTGACGGCGCCCGACTCCCCCGTCCCCTTCGCCCCCGCTCTCGAGGCCGCGTACCTGCCCGGCCCCGCTACGCTTCTGGCCGCCGCGCGTAAACTCGCGGCCTACTGACCCGACCACGGGTAGACGGAGAATCGGACCATGCCGACGAACGTGATCATGCCGCAGATGGGCGAGTCGATCGCCGAAGGGACGCTGACCCGCTGGATGAAGAAGGTCGGGGACACCGTCAAGCGCGACGAGCCTCTCTTCGAGATCTCGACCGACAAGGTCGACGCCGAGATCCCCGCCCCCGCCGCCGGGGTGCTCCTCGAGATCCTCGTGGCGGAGGGGACCACCGTCCCGATCAACACCGTCGTGGCGAAGATCGGCGAGGCCGGCGAGGCGACGGCCCCGGCCGCGGAGGCTCCCGCGCCGGTCCCGGCCGCGGCAGCGCCCGCGCCCGCGGCGGCTCCCGCCCCGGCGCCGGCCGCGGCCCCGGTGGCCGCTCCGGCCGCGGCGCCGGCTGCGCCGGGCTTCAACGTCCCGCCGCAGCCCGGCGAGACGAAGGAAGAGCTCCAGAAGCGCCGCTCCTCGCCGGTCGTGCGAAACATCGCGGCCGACAAGGGAATCGACCTCGCGCAGGTCCCCGGCTCCGGCATCTCGGGCCGCGTGACGAAGGCCGACATCGTCGCGTTCGTCGAGAAGGGCCCCGCCCCCGTAGCCGCGCCCGCACCCGCTGCCGCGATCGCTCCCGCGCCGGCCGTCGCACCGGTGGCCGCTCGGCCGGCACCCGCGGCCGTGGCCCCGGCGCCGGTCCAGGCCGCGCCGGCCCCTCCCGCGACGCCGGTCATCTCCTTCCCCGCCGGCGCGAACGTCACCGTCGAGCCGATGTCGACGATGCGCAAGAAGATCGCGCAGCGGATGGTCGAGTCGAAGCAGACCTCGGCCCACGTGGCGACCGTCTTCGAGGTCGACTACACCGGCATCGCCCGTCTCCGCGAGCGCGTGAAGGAGCGCTTCGCCGCCCAGTACGGGACGAAGCTCTCCTACATGCCGTTCATCTTCAAGGCGGTCATCGCCGGCCTGAAGGCCCGTCCCGCCGTGAACGCCTCCGTCTCCGGCGACGACGTCCTCTACCACCGGGACATCAACCTCGGCATGGCCGTCGCGCTCGACTGGGGGCTCATCGTCCCGGTCATCAAGAACGCCGACGACCTCTCGATCGTCGGGCTCGCCCGCGCCGCGAACGACCTCGCGAACCGCGCGCGGACGAAGAAGCTCCTCCCCGACGAGGTCCAGGGCGGCACGTTCACGATCACGAACCCGGGCGTCTACGGATCGCTGTTCGGCACGCCGATCATCAACCAGCCCCAGGTCGCGATCCTGAACATCGGGACGATCGAGAAGCGGGCGAAGGTGATCGAGCTTCCCGACGGCAGCGACACGATCGCCGTCCGGACGATGGGGTACCTGGCCCTCTCGTTCGACCACCGGCTCGTCGACGGGGCCGAGGCCGACGCCTTCATGGGCGTCGTGAAGGCGACTCTGGAGAACGGGAGCTTCGGCGACCTGGAGTAGCGGGACGCCGCCTCGCGCGTCACGGGAACGGGGGGCTTCGGCCCCCCGTTCGCTCGTGACGGGCCGGTCGGGGCGGAAGGAGCTGGGACGATGGCCTCTGCCGGATCGGAGTACGACGAGGTTCCGTACCTCGCCCCCTCCTTCGCGAACACCTACCCCGACGCCCTCGCGGTGGCCGCGCTCCTGCGCGGTCTCGAAGTCCCCCCTCTCGCGGGGGCGCGCGTCCTCGAGCTCGGCTGCGCGCGCGGCGCGAACCTCGTGCCGATGGCCCGGTCGATGCCGGGCGCCGAGTTCGCCGGCGTCGCCCTCTCCCGCCGGCAGATCCAGGCGGCGCGGGAGCGGGCCGCCGCGGCCGCGACGCCCAACGTCACGTTCCACGCCATGGACCTGCGGGACCTCGACGACTCCTTCGGCACCTTCGACTACGTCGTCGCGCACGGCCTCTTCTCCTGGGTCCCGAGGGACGTCCAGGAGGCCCTCCTCGAGGTCTGCGCCCGGCGCCTCTCCCCGAACGGGATCGTCTACCTCAGCTACAACACGCTCCCGGGTTGGAGCTCGGGCGTGATGTTCCGGGAGATGGTGCTCTACCGCGTCCGGGGTCTAGCGAACCCCTCGGAGAGGCTCCGGGAGGCGAGGAGCTTCCTCCGCTTCCTCGCCGGGGCGGCGAGGCCGAAGGGGAGCATCTGGGCGGCGATGCTCGAAGAGCACGCGTCGTACTTCGAGCAGGAGCACGACTGGTACCTCCTCCACGACGACCTCGAAGCCGAGAACCACCCCGTCTATTTCCACGAGATCGTCGAGCGGGCGGGGCGGCACGGTCTCCAGTACGTCACGG